>NZ_JAUSME010000287.1 GCF_030645555.1 Herminiimonas sp. | reverse complement strand
GGAAGCCGAATGCGGGTCCGAGGTACGTGCCATAGCCAGCGTGTACATGTCGTTCTTGAGGCCGTTCTTGGCTTCATTTTCTACCGTGGCATTGGTCGGTTTTTGTTTCATGCCAGGCTCAAAACCGCCGCCCTGAATCATGAAACCATCGATCACGCGGTGAAAAATGGTGCCGGCATAATGACCAGAATTGACGTAGGCAAGAAAATTAGCTACCGTTTTTGGTGCTTTTTCTGCGTCGAGTTCGATCGTGATCTTGCCGAGGTTGGTGGTGAGGATGACAGCCATATGATTCCTTGATAAATGTGAAATGGTAAAACTGAAAAAATAAATTATTGAACGATGGTAGCCGATTCAATGATCACCGGTTTGGCGGGCACGTTTTGATGCGGTCCGCGATTGCCGGTGCTGACTTGCCTGATTTTTTCGACGACCTCAGTGCCTTTGACGACCTTGCCGAATACTGCATAGCCCCAGCCGTCCTGGCCAGGGTAGTTCAGCATATTGTTGTTGACCGTATTGATGAAAAATTGGGAAGTGGCTGAATGCGGGTCGCCGGTGCGTGCCATTGCAACTGTATAGACATCGTTTTTCAAGCCGTTCTTGGCTTCATTCTGGATAGCTGCGCGCGTCGGTTTTTGCTGCATGTCTTTATCGAAGCCGCCGCCCTGGATCATGAAATCGCTGATGACACGATGAAAAATAGTACCGTTGTAATGGCCGCTTTTAACGTATTGCAAAAAATTCTCTACCGATTTCGGGGCTTTATCCTGGTTCAGTTCCAGTTCTATATCACCCATATTCGTTTTCAGTACCACATGCGGAGCACCTGCAGCTTGCGCCAGATGGAATGCGCCTGACAACGATATGGCTGCAACGATGGTCATGACGCGACGACGGGAAAATTTCATTCTGACTTCCTTCATTCTGATGGACGGACTGTAAAGTGATGCTGGCAAAGTTCGATCTTTCATCGATCCGTTCCAGCGAATTGCATGCTGCTTGATTCCATGCTCTGGTTGCAGGAATGGCGGCACTATCATATTATGCCGTCCCGCCTGCAAGTTAAGCATGCAATGCGCTGGTGCCGTTTGCTTCACTGATTTCCAGCGGCTGAGTGCATTTAAAAATATGTTGGTGCAGCTGTCGTAAGCAGGCAGGGATTTCGGCGGCGGGAGCGGATTTCATCAATGCTATACTGCCGCAAAAACGTGCATTTTATCAAAAAGAAGTATGACAAAGTGTTTTGGCGACCTAGTCGCATCAGCATCGCGGATTTGCGGGTATATGTAGTTGACGATGCGCATCATGCCTTGTAACAAATTCCAGGTCGAAACAGACAACCATAGATGAGTGCCCTGAAGATCTACAATACGCTGGCGCGTGAGAAGCAGTCGTTCACTCCTATCGATCCGGGCAAAGTCCGGATGTATGTGTGCGGCATGACGGTGTATGACTATTGTCATATCGGGCATGCGCGCGTGATGGTGGTGTTCGATCTGGTGCAGCGCTGGTTGCGTACTTCAGGCTACGAAGTTACTTACGTACGCAACATCACCGACATAGATGACAAGATCATCAAGCGTGCGGCAGAGAATGGCGAATCGATTTCGCATTTGACGCAACGCTTCATCGATGCGATGGATGAAGATGCGGCGGCGCTCGGCGTGCAAAAACCTGATCATGAACCGCGCGCGACCAATTACGTGCCGCAAATGCTGGGCTTGATAGACGCGCTGGAGCGCAACGGCCTGGCTTACAAATCATCCGATGGCGATGTCAATTATTCAGTGCGCGATTTTGCCGGTTACGGCAAGCTGTCCGGCAAATCGCTGGACGATCTGCGCGCCGGCGAGCGCGTCGATGTTAATACCGGCAAGCGCGATCCGCTGGACTTCGTGCTGTGGAAGTCATCCAAGGAATCCGAACCGGAAGAAGTGAAGTGGCCGTCCAAATGGGGCAGTGGCCGCCCGGGCTGGCATATAGAATGTTCGGCGATGGCGTGTGATTTGCTGGGCGAGCAATTCGATATACATGGCGGCGGCGCGGATCTGCAATTTCCACATCACGAAAACGAGATCGCGCAATCCGAAGGCGCCAGCAAGCATACCTTCGTCAATTACTGGATGCATAACGGCTTCGTGCGTGTCGACAATGAAAAGATGTCCAAGTCGCTGGGCAATTTTTTCACGATACGCGAAGTGCTGGAAAAATTCGATCCGGAAGTCGTCCGCTTCTTTATCCTGCGCGCGCATTACCGCAGCCAGTTGAATTATTCCGATGCGCACCTGGACGATGCGCGCAATGCATTGACGCGGATGTATACCGCCTTGAAAGAAGTTGCGCCCGATGCCTTGCCGCTGGATATGGCGGAAGCGCATGCGATCCGCTTTGCGGATGCCTTGAATGATGATTTCAATACGCCGCTGGCGATAGCCGTGTTGTTTGAGCTGGCAAATGAAATCAACAAGAACAAATCAGCCATTCTGGCGCGCCAGTTGTACCGGCTGGCTGGTATAGTCGGTCTTTTGCAGCGTCCGGCACAGCAGTTTTTGCGCGCGAAGCTGGCGCATGCAGCGCAGGATGACGATATGGAAACATTTGTTGCCGAGCAAATTGCCGCGCGCGTGGATGCAAAACAAACCAGGAATTTTGCCGAGGCGGATCGCATACGCGCAGCCTTGCTGGAAAAAGGCATCATCCTTGAAGATAAACCCGGCGGTTTGACCGAATGGCGAAGGGCTTAAGCGGGATGGAAAAAATGATTGCCGCTGATGAAACGCGAATCTTGCCAGTCTATTGGGAAGACGCGAAGGTCGAGTTGATGAAACGCGACCGTATCATGCGCAAGCTGATCCCGCAGTTTGGCGATTTGCATCTGGTCGGGCGCGGCGAACCGTTTTCGACGCTGGCGCGCTCCATTATCGGCCAGCAGATCTCTGTCAAATCGGCCGATAGCGTGTGGCGACGCTTTCTCGAAGTCTGCCCTAAGTGCACGCCTGCCCAGGTCGTCAAGGCAGGTGATAAACTGGCGACTTGCGGTTTATCCAAGCGCAAGGCTGAATACATACTCGACCTGGCCGACCATTTCAAGGCGAAACGTGTCAATTATGACAAGTGGGCCGAGATGGCAGATGAAGACGTTATCGCGGAATTGATACAGATACGCGGCATAGGACGCTGGACAGCGGAGATGTTTTTGATATTTAATCTGCTCCGACCGAATATACTGCCGCTGGATGATCTCGGTCTGCTGGCTGGCATCAGCCGTAATTATTTTTCCGGCGAACCGGTTTCACGCAGCGATGCGCGCGAAGTGGCCGCCAATTGGGAGCCATACCGTACCGTGGCAACATGGTATCTGTGGCGCAGCCTGGATGCAGCAGCAGAATAGTAACCAGATACGAATATCCACCTCGTGTTGATCAGAAGGAGGCACGATGAGTAAAACGACTTTCCTCGGCTTTGAACAGCCGATTGCAGAACTCGATTCGAAGATCGAAGAGCTGCGCTTTGTGCAGGATGATTCTGCAGTCGATATCTCGGAAGAGATAGACAGGCTGTCGAAGAAGAGCCAGCAGCTGACCAAGGATATCTACGCCAAGCTCACGCCGTGGCAGGTTTCCCAGATTGCACGTCATCCGCAACGTCCATACACGATGGACTATGTGAATGAAATCTTCACCGACTTCCATGAATTGCATGGCGACCGCAGTTACAGCGACGATCTGTCCATAGTCGGCGGCCTGGCGCGCTTCAACGGCATGCCTTGCATGGTGATCGGTCATCAAAAAGGTCGCGATACGAAAGAACGCAGCCTGCGCAATTTCGGCATGCCGAAACCGGAAGGCTATCGCAAGGCGATGCGCCTGATGAAGGTGGCAGAGAAATTCGGCTTGCCGGTGTTTACCTTTGTCGATACGCCAGGCGCCTTCCCCGGTATCGACGCCGAAGAGCGCGGTCAGTCGGAAGCGATCGGCCACAACCTGTATGTGATGGCGGAATTGAAAGTCCCCCTGATTGCCACCATCATCGGCGAAGGCGGCTCCGGCGGCGCCTTGGCGATTGCGGTCGGCGACGCAGTGCTGATGCTGCAATACTCAACCTATTCAGTGATTTCGCCTGAAGGTTGCGCATCTATCCTGTGGAAATCCGCAGAACGCGCTTCCGATGCGGCAGAAGCGCTGGGCTTGACTGCGCATCGCTTGAAGGCGATGGGCTTGATCGACAAGATCATCACTGAACCATTGGGCGGCGCACATCGCGATCCGAAGCAGATGGCGGCACTGGTCAAGCGGGCACTGGCCGATACCGTGCGCCAGTTCCAGGGTATGAAAACCAAGGATTTGCTGGCAGCGCGCCATGAAAAATTGATGAGTTATGGCAAGTTCAAAGAGATCACTACACCGGAATGATGTGTGACAAATAAAGACATTGCGGCAACGCAAAGTGAATTTGAACGCGCGTTAGGGGAAATCCGGACGCGCGTTTCTCTTTCCGGATCTGCTGCGCCCAGAATGGCGATTGCCTATAGCGGCGGGCTGGATTCTGCCGCCTTGCTGCATCTGCTGCATGCCTACGCCCAACACCACGGCCTGGAACTGTTTGCCTTCCATGTGCATCACGGACTGAGCCTGAATGCAGACAGCTGGCTGGCGCATTGCGAACAACAGTGTGCTGCACTGGGCGTGGCCTTTGATGCGCGTCGTGTACAAATCGAGAAAAAAGAAAAAAGCGGGATCGAAGAAGCTGCGCGCCACAGTCGCTATGCGGCGCTGGGCGAGATGTGCCGCACGCATGACGTCCCTTTGCTGCTGACTGCGCATCACCAGGATGATCAGGCGGAAACCGTGCTGCTGCAATTGTTGCGCGGCTCGGGGGTGGCAGGATTGTCCGGCATGGACAGTGCCAACCATGCCGCGGATTTGCTCGGCGATGCAAGCTTGCTGATGGGACGGCCGCTGCTGCAGCTGGCCCGCGTGGATCTGGCGGCATATACGACCGCGCATGCGATCGCCTTTGTCGAAGATGAATCCAATCTGGATCCGCGCTATGCACGCAATGCGCTGCGCCATCAGGTGATGCCGGCGCTGGCGCAACACTTCCCGGGTTTTCAGCAACGCTTTGCGCGTACTGCACAGCATGCGCAATCGGCGCAACGCCTGCTGATTGAACTCGCGGCACAGGATCTGGCCTTGTGTCTCGATGGTGCCTGCCTGGATGTGAGCAAGCTAAGGCAATTCAGCGCTGATCGCATCGATAACATGTTGCGCTACTGGTTCGGCTTGCGCAGCGTGCGCATGCCTTCGACTGCCTGGCTCAATGAAATGCGCACGCAACTGCTGGAAGCCAAACACGATGCGCAATTGTGTGTCACGCATGCCGATTGCCATATCCGGCGCCATCGCGACCGCGTCTACATCACGCCCAAGCTGGACCCGGAAACGCTGGAGCAGGAGCCGCGGGCCTTCCACTGGCAGGGCGAAGCCGCCATCCATTTTGCCGAGTTCGGTGGCACGCTGTTTTTCGAGGCGGCCGAGCAGGGCGCAGATGCAGCATGGCTGCGCTCGCAAGACTTGACGATACAGTTGCGCAGCGGCGGTGAGCGCTTGAAGCCAGCCTTCAACCGGCCGACAAAAAGCCTCAAATACCATTACCAGGCTTGCGATGTGCCAGCCTGGGAGCGCGAGCGCCTGCCACTGGTTTTTGTCGGGAAACAGTTGTTGTTTGCTGCAGGAATCGGCATGGATTGCCACCAGCTCAGTAGCGAAGCCGGGCCGCATATCGCGTTTCGCTGGCAATTCGATTTGTGATAAATCGCGTCTGGCACGATTTTTGGTCACTTTGATAATTTGAAAATGGCTGGAAACCCTTGCCGGACTTGTCATTCTGCGCTGCACGTTGTAAAGTCGTGGGTTGATTTTTTTGGCTTTTTTCTTTTTTCAAGCGCGCTTTTTCTATCCTTATGGCTTTAATCGTACACAAATACGGCGGCACGTCGATGGGCTCTACCGAGCGCATCAAGAATGTCGCCCGGCGCGTCGCCAAATGGCATGACGCTGGTTATCAAATCGTGGTGGTGCCGTCGGCCATGTCTGGCGAAACCAACCGTTTGATCGGCTTGGCCAAGGAGTTGATGCCGCAACCGGATCCACGCGAACTCGACATGCTGGCCTCCACCGGCGAGCAAGTCTCCGTTGCCTTGCTGGCAATGGCCTTGCATTCAGTCGGCAAGGAAGCGGTGTCATACGCTGGCTGGCAGGTGGCGATCAAGACCGACTCCGCTTTCACCAAGGCGCGCATCCAGTCTATCGATGCGGTCAAAGTGCAAAAGGACCTGGATGCAGGTCGCATCGTCATCATTACCGGTTTTCAGGGCGTCGACGACGAAGGCAATATCGCCACCCTGGGCCGCGGTGGTTCGGATACCTCGGCAGTCGCCGTGGCAGTGGCGCTGAAGGCGCAGGAATGCCTGATCTACACCGATGTGGATGGCGTCTATACGACGGATCCGCGCATCGTGTCTGAAGCACGCCGCCTGAAAACCGTCACCTTTGAAGAGATGCTCGAAATGGCGTCGCTAGGCTCGAAAGTGCTGCAAATCCGCTCCGTCGAATTTGCCGGCAACTACAAGATGCCGACGCGCGTATTGTCGTCGCTGACCGACCCTATGATGTCGCTGGAAGAAGAAGCAAAATCCGGCACACTGATTTCGTTTGAGGAAGATACACACATGGAACAAGCCGCCATCACAGGTATAGCATGCAGTCGCGATGAAGCGAAGATCACCGTTCTGGGCGTGCCGGATCGCCCGGGCATCGCTTACCAGATACTGGGACCGGTTGCCGCTGCCAATATTGAAGTCGACATGATTATCCAAAATCAATCGGTCGAGGGCAAAACGGATTTCACTTTCACCGTTCCGCGTGCTGAATACGCCAAGGCGATGGATGTACTCAACGACAGCGTGAAAGCGCATATAGGCGCGGCCAGCATACAAGGCGACACCAAGGTGTCAAAAGTGTCGGTAGTGGGTGTAGGCATGCGCAGCCACGTCGGCATCGCATCGCAAATGTTCCGCACCTTGTCGGAAGAGGGTATCAATATACAAATGATCTCGACTTCCGAAATCAAGATATCTGTCTTGATCGATGAAAAATACATGGAACTGGCAGTGCGCGCATTGCACAAGACCTTCGATCTGGAAAAAAACAATTAAGTCATGCTGATGGCATAGTTTGGTTGACCAGACATGCCTGAAAAGTTATGATACTGAACCTTGCGGTAGCGGGCAGTGTGAAGCTACTGAAGTAATGTGGAGGCGTGGCCGAGTGGTCGAAGGCACTTCCCTGCTAAGGAAGCATACGGGCTTAAACCTGTATCGTGGGTTCGACTCCCACCGCCTCCTCCAAAAGATTAGAAGCCCTTGATGAAAATCAAGGGCTTTTTTCTTTGCTCGAATTGGATCATGTCACTTTTACTGGAACAATGTATTTTGAACACGAAAAGAACCAAACGCTGGAATGGAAGCCTGGACACACTGACTGCAGATTACTTGAATGACGTCGTGACGCAAATGACATCTTATGGCGAACGCGTGCAATTCGGCTTGAGCGGCCCGGGTCAGCGGCCCAACTATCAAGTCATCAATACTTTTGACAAGAAGATGGCATTTGACGGCAACAATCATCTGGTGCATCCGAAGGAAGATGAATTCGTCGGCAGCAACGCCACCGGCATATTGACGCTGGAGCAAATCAAGGCGGCGATAGCAGGCGTCGGCGTCAAGAAGGTTGCCGCCACCCGCACAGCACGCACCAGCACCCGTAGCAGCCCGGCAGCTGCCAAGGCGGGCGACCTGATCGATACGCAGAAATACGAGTACTTCAAAAGCAATATCCAGAAACTGCCGGAAGGGATACGCGCCCATTCACAGGAAATCAGTGACTTGATGAAAAAAGGCATGTCTGCGGAAGCGGCATTTGGCGAGGTCATTCAGCTGCATTTCTGAATGCCGCCACAAGAGAGGGTGCATACCCTGGTTGCTGCATTAAAAAAGCCCGCATATTGCGGGCTTTTTTAATGGGTGTTCGCTGGTGAGCCGGGTAAGGGCAATGATCATTAAATCCGGTAAATTTTTTCGCCAGTCTGAATGATCTTGAACTTGGCATCCGACAGCGGATCGAGTGCCCGGCCATCGGCCAATTGATAGGTTTTACTGCCTGGCAGTGCGCTCTCGTCAGATACATCTATCGGGGTTTGATAAACCTCCACGTGGTAGCCGGTCCCGGTTTTTCCTTTGGCGTCGAATTTTTCTACCAAATCCATAAGAGTCTCCTTCAGGTTGAGAGTGGGATATGCGATCCCACAATAGCAGATTTTTTCTACAATCTCTGCAAGAGAGTGGGGCCCGCCTGGTCATTTTCTTGCGCATGGGTGCAGACTGAAATGCAAGAGCAGCGGGTAAATCAACGACTTTCCCCAGCGCTGCGCCGGCAATGCCGAGTCGTATGTCAGTTTCGATACAAAAGGCACACAAGCAGGACACATCGAGCGGACATAATAAGCAATCCAATCTCAGGTGCTTATACCTGGCGGGGCAGAAAACAGAAATAATTTTGCGAAAACCCTAAAGTTCTCAAAAAGCCCGCCGTTACCAGACTTAGATAAAGGCATAAATTTATTAAATTTATTTTGCCGGAACCCTAAAGTTCTGCAAAACCGTGCCGTTAAAGATACATGAGGCAGTAAAACAGCTTTATTTTTTACTGTTTTGACTAAAATTTTTGAGAAATTCAGTTAATAAAAAGACAAAATAAATTTTCTTTCTAGTCACTTTCCGGGCTATGGTCTGAGCTGGCATTAAATGCGCAGACGCAGTACCCAAGCCCCTCTCCGCGCCATTCCATGTGGTGTGTATCGTATGCTGGTCGGCGTTTGTAAGACAAACGCCTACTGGCCTATTGTCGTCTTCTCTGTATGAAAATACAGGGTGCTGCCTATTTCAGCGTCTTGTTTCCCGCTTCAGAATGCATTCACTGGCTCACAAATTGCAGCCAAAGACATTCACAGGTAAGGGGATAACATGACCAATAACGACATCATTGCAGAAATTCGCGACGCTAATCTGAGCTACCTGATGCTGGCGCAGCAAATGATCCGTGCCGACAAGGCAACTGCAATCTTCCGCCTGGGCATCAGCAATGAAATCGCTGATTTGATCGAAAACATGAACAATGCGCAAATTCTGAAACTTGCCGGCGCCAACATGATGCTGGCCCGCTTTCGTTTCGATGACGGCGCCATCCTCGGCATGCTGACTAATTACAACAAGGATCGCTCGCTCGCACATTCGCATGCTGCGATCTTGATGGCGGGACAGGCTGTTGAGCAAATCGCTTAATTACGCTGTTTTCCAAGCATAGATCATGTTGCTGTAATTCTCAGAAAAGAGTGCGGAAATGGCCAAGAAAAGCGTAGTTACGGAATCCCAGGAAATTCAACTCGCAATTGAACTCATCAATTTAGGTGCACGCTTGCAGTTGCTGGAATCGGAAACATCGCTTTCGCGCGAACGATTGCTGAAATTGTACAAAGAGTTGCGTGGCGTCTCGCCACCGAAAGGCATGCTGCCATTTTCTACCGACTGGTTCATTACCTGGCAGCCGAACATACACTCTTCCTTGTTTGTCGGCATACACAAGTACCTGGTTGAGCATGCACAGATTTCCGGCATCCAGGCTGTGATGAAAGCCTACAAGCTGTATCTGGAGCAGGTTGATACGGCTGCGGATGGCGAGCCGGTTTTGTCGCTCACGCGGGCCTGGACCCTGGTTCGATTTTTCGATAGTAAAATGCTGGCAACAGCGTGCTGCAGTGCATGCGGCGGCAATTTTGTCGTGCATCGCCTGGATTTGAATACGAATTACACTTGCGGTTTGTGCCACATGCCATCCCGGGCCGGCAAAACCAAGCGTGCCAAAATGGATGCGGCATTGCTGGCAGCTTGAGCGGGTCACCCATTTTCTGTAAAGAGTGTCTGTGTGAAGATTTCGAGGCGCTCTGGCGCAAAGCTGCGCGCCCCTGAATTCCTGCTTCATTTGCCTGCCGTGCAGGCACTTTTTTTTCAAATCCTTTCTTTTTTCATCCTCGTATCGCTTGCGTTCGGCCTGGCCACATTTTTCGGCTGGACGATGAATATCTACCTCGCTGCAATATTGCAGGGTTTGCTTGCCGCCGGGTTTTCTTATTGGCGCGGTTTGGCATCCTGGTGGCTGGCGATCAGCCTGTTTTTCCCTCTTGCGCTGATCGCTGCCTTGTCTTTGCAGTTGCCGCCCGTGCTTTTTCTGTTTGCCTTCCTCGTTTTTCTTTGTCTGTACTGGACAACTTTTCGCACCCAGGTCCCTTTTTATCCATCCGGCTTGGCGACATGGAAGGCGGTTGCTGACCTATTGCCGAAGGATCAAGGCATCCATTTCATTGATATAGGTAGCGGGCTGGGTGGTTTGGTCCTGAATTTAGCCCGGCGCCGCGCCGACAGCCGATTTGTCGGCATAGAGATTGCACCGTTGCCATGGCTGGTGAGCGTCCTGCGTGCGTACTTGTTGGGGTCGCACGCGCATTTTGCACGGGGCGATTACGGCCGCTTGAATTTCGCCGACTACGATGTTGTGTTCGCATATCTGTCACCGGTAGCGATGCCGGGCTTGTGGAAAAAAGCGTGCTCCGAAATGCGGCCTGGAACGATGTTACTTAGCTATGAATTCATCATTCCCGATGTCGCGCCTGCGTTTGTGGTGTCGCCTGTCTTAAATAGTCCACAGATTTATGGTTGGCGGATGTAGGATTTATTCGCCTTCCTGGATGTCGCTGCAACTCAAGTTCCAGCAATTCCAGCCGTTGAAACACATATAGCCGCGCCCAGAAATTTTTGCCGACCGTATCGTTACAACAAACGTGACGTCATCACGGTTGCGCATTGGCAACTGTTAAGGCAATAATGGCATATTGAACCTAGAACCGGAGCGCACGCTTGTTAGTTATCATTGGATATATCATCGTTCTCGCCTCTGTTTTTGGCGGTTTCGCGCTTGCCGGCGGTCATATGGCCTCCCTGTTTCAACCAGTCGAATTGCTGATGATTGGTGGTGCAGCACTGGGGGCATTTTTTGTCGGTAACAACGGCAAGGCAATCAAGGCCACCCTGAAAGCCTTGCCCACTGTTCTCAAAGGTTCCAAATATACAAAAGCCTTGTACATGGAATTGATGACGCTTTTGTTCGAGATACTGACCAAGGTGCGCAAGGAAGGTTTGATGTCGATAGAAAGCGATATCGATGCGCCGGAAGAAAGTGCGATTTTTACCAAGTATCCGGCAGTGCTGTCGGATCATCATATTATTGAGTTCATCACCGATTATCTGCGATTGATGGTATCGGGGAACATGGATGCGTTCCAGATCGAAAATCTGATGGACAATGAAATCGATACGCATCATGCCGAAGGTGAAGTCCCTGTGCATTGCGTTGCAAAACTGGGTGACGGCTTCCCTGCGTTCGGTATTGTGGCGGCGGTGATGGGCGTGGTGCATACGATGGCGTCGGTGGGTTTGCCACCGGCAGAGTTGGGGATATTGATCGCGAATGCCTTGGTCGGTACCTTTCTGGGTATTTTATTGGCTTACGGTTTTGTGTCGCCGATATCCAGCGTTCTTGAGCAAAAATTGCACGAATCCTCCAAGGTGTTCCAATGCATCAAGGTCACCTTGCTGGCAAGCCTGAACGGCTATGCGCCGGCGCTCGCAGTCGAGTTTGGTCGCAAGGTCTTGTTTTCGACAGAACGTCCTTCATTCAACGAACTGGAAGAACACATCAAGCAGTCGAAATCAAAATAAACTGAACCTTCCAACATAAAAAACAATAAAAATAATAGAACCTAGCGGGGACTGACATGGCTGACGAAGGACTCCGTCCCATTATCGTAAAGCGTATTAAAAAATCAGGTGGCGGCCATCATGGCGGCGCCTGGAAAATCGCTTATGCAGATTTCGTGACCGCGATGATGGCGTTTTTCCTGTTGATGTGGTTATTGGGTTCCACCACCAAGGGCAATCTTCAGGGCATCGCCGACTACTTCAGCACACCGTTGAAAGTCGCAATGGCCGGTGGCTCAGGGAGTGGCGACGCCACCAGCGTCATCAAGGGCGGTGGAAAAGACATGACCCGCGTCGATGGCCAGCAGAAAAAGGGCGAAGATAAAAGCAGTTCAACGTCGAAAGCCAGCCTGAAGGCTGCCGAGGAAGAACTGGCCAGGCAGGAAAACCAGCGACTCAAATCCCTGAAAGAACGCATAGAGCAGGCAATTGATTCCAATCCAAGTCTGCGTCAGTACAAAAATCAACTTTTGCTTGATATCACTTCAGAAGGCTTGCGCATCCAGATCGTCGATGAAAAGAATCGGCCCATGTTTGCCTTGTCGAGAGCAGAACTGCAACCTTATACCAAGCTGATCCTGCATGAGATTGCCAAAACCCTCAACGACATCCCGAACCGGATCAGCCTGTCGGGACATACCGACGCCACCCCTTATTCCAGCGGTGAGAAAAGCTATAGCAACTGGGAACTGTCTTCTGACCGCGCAAATGCATCGCGCCGGGAGTTGATCGCGGGCGGAATGGAAGATGTAAAAATGCTGCGCGTTGTGGGGCTGTCTTCGGCGGTCTTGTTTGACGCGAACGATCCATACAATCCTATCAACCGACGCATCAGCATCATCGTGATGAACAAGAAAACAGAAGAGTCCATCACGAAAGAAAACCGGACTGTCGATGTAGTCAATGAGGAAACGGCAAAGCAGACAGTGGAGAGCAGCGTCAATGGCGCAGCTATAGTGCCGTCTGCACCTGTACCTGTTGCACCTGCACCTGCACCTGCACCTGCACC
>NZ_JAUSME010000281.1 GCF_030645555.1 Herminiimonas sp. | reverse complement strand
AGCGTGCGCGCGACTTCCTTGATGACCTTGTTGCGCGGATCGGAAACGGTGTAGACGGGATGACCGAAACCGATCACGACTTCCTTGTTCTCGACGCGGCGACGGATGTCGGCTTCCGCTTCGTCCGGATTGTCATAGCGCTTCTGGATTTCAAACGCAACTTCATTGGCGCCGCCGTGCTTGGGACCGCGCAGCGCGCCGATGGCGCCGGTGATCGCCGAGTGGATGTCGGAACCGGTGCCGGCGACAACGCGGGCGGCGAAGGTCGATGCGTTGAACTCGTGCTCCGCATACAGGATCAGCGAAGTGTGCATGGCTTTTTCCCACAGCTTGCCTGGCTTCTCGCCGTGCAGCAGATGCAGGAAATGCGCGCCGATCGAGTCGTCGTCGGTCTCGACCTCGATGCGCTTGCCGTTGTGGCTGTAGTGGTACCAGTACAGCAGCATCGAGCCTAGCGAGGCCATCAGGCGGTCGGCGATGTCGCGCGCGCCCGGGGTATTGTGGTCATCCTTCTCCGGCAGCACGCAACCCAGTGCCGACACGCCGCTGCGCATCACATCCATCGGATGGGCCGATGCCGGCAGGCATTCCAGCACAGCCATCACGCTCGCCGGCAGGCCGCGCAGCGCCTTCAGCTTGGCCTTGTACGCTTTCAGTTCCGCCACGGTCGGCAGCTTGCCGTGCACCAGCAGGTAGGCGATCTCTTCGAATTCGCAGGTATCGGCGACATCCAGGATGTCATAGCCGCGATAGTGCAAGTCATTGCCGGTCTTGCCGACGGTGCACAGGGCAGTATTGCCGGCAGTGACGCCGGACAGTGCGACGGATTTCTTGGGCTTGAATGCGGCGGCCTGTTTCTCTTCACTCATGATCTGGTTTCCTGTGCTTATTTGGACTTCTGCTGGGCAAAAAGCGCATCCAGCTTCTGCTCGAAATCGTGGTAGTTGATGCGGTCGTACAACTCCATGCGCGTCTGCATGGTGTCAACCACGTTCTTTTGCGTGCCATCGCGGCGCAACGCGGTGTAGACGTTTTCCGCG
>NZ_JAUSME010000267.1 GCF_030645555.1 Herminiimonas sp. | reverse complement strand
CAGGGGTGCGGTTCAGCTTGCCTTGAGCAACACTATCAGCGCACCGGCGCCGCCATCGGCAGCCCTGGCTTGACAAAAGGCGAGGATTTCATCCTTTTGTACCAGCCAGTTGCGCACCTTGTTTTTCAATACCGGCTCCTTGTTGACCGAGCCGAGTCCCTTGCCGTGAATTATGCGCACGCAACGCATGCCGCGCTTGACTGCACCACGTAAAAATTCGCCCAGGGCTACACGCGCTTCATCGGTACGCAAGCCGTGCAGATCGAGCTGGCTCTGGATGACCCAATGTCCACGGCGCAATTTGCGCACCACATCCTGGCCTATGCCATTGCGCGCATAGCTCAGCGCCTCATCGGTTTCGAGCAGGGTTTCTATCGTGAAATCGTCGGACAGCGATTCCTGCAACGCCGCTTGTTCGTCAGCCATGCGCTGGCGTGCGATCGGCAGCGGACGCGGGCTGCTCACGGTCAATTTATCGGGTGGTGTCAGCGGCGCGACTGCGCCTATGCTGCGCCGGAACAGATCGGCTTCGAGTTGCGCAGTTTTCTCAGCCTGTATGCGTGCAGCTTCAGCAGCCTTGCGCACTTCTTCCTGCGTCTTCAAATCCTTTTGCAGCGATTTGAGTCCGGCAAAGTCCTTGATGGGAGGAGGCATGAGGGTACTTCCAGAAGGATGTTGAGTTTGTGCTTACGCAATGAGTGTGCCGCACCAACATGCGCAGTATGCGCTGTCGGTGCGGCCAGTCATGCGCTTATTCCTGGCTTTCCAGATAGCGTTGCGCATCCAGTGCTGCCATGCAGCCGGTGCCGGCGCTGGTGATTGCCTGGCGATAGATGTGGTCTTGCACGTCGCCGGCAGCGAATACGCCATCAACGCTGGTTGCGGTTGCCATGCCTTCCAGCCCGGTTCTGGTCTTGATGTAGCCGTTGTTCATATCCAGCTGGCCGTCAAAGATGCTGGTGTTCGGTTTGTGACCGATCGCGACAAAAACGCCGTGCAGCTTGATCGGAGTCACGCTACCGTCTATGGTCGACTTGATGTTGATGCCGGTCACGCCACTGTCGTCGCCGGTGACTTCGTCTAGCTGGTGGTTCCACTTGACCTCGATCTTGCCTTCAGCGACTTTGGCCATCAGGCGATCAATCAGGATGGCTTCTGCGCGGAATTTGTCGCGCCTATGGATGACAGTGACTTTTTTCGCGATATTCGAAAGATACAGCGCTTCTTCGACCGCAGTATTGCCGCCGCCGATCACGGCCACTTCCTGCTCGCGGTAGAAAAAACCGTCGCAGGTCGCGCAGGCCGATACGCCCTTGCCCATGAATGCCTGCTCGGACGGCAAGCCCAGATATTGCGCCGATGCGCCGGTTGCAATGATCAATGCATCGCAGGTGTATTCACCCATGTCGCCGATCAGACGTATCGGTTTTTCATCGAGCTTGGTCGTGTGGATATGATCGAAGATGATTTCGGTGTTGAAGCGCTCGGCATGCTGCAACAGGCGCTGCATCAACTCCGGTCCCTGCACGCCCAGCGGATCGCCCGGCCAGTTTTCCACGTCGGTGGTGGTCATCAGTTGACCACCTTGTTCGACGCCAGTAATCAGCACCGGCTTGAGATTGGCGCGTGCAGCATAGACTGCCGCACTGTAACCGGCAGGGCCGGAGCCGAGAATTAAAACGTGCGCATGTTTTGGGCTGGACATAGGAATGATTGATCGTAAAGGGTGTGAGTGGGAATGCTGTATGGGTCGCTAAAAATACGTGTCAGTCGCATATATATGTTGCTGCGGCATCAAATTTCAAGCTGACCTTGAATTATTCGGTGTAACAGGGAAAAACTGGTTAAGATTATAGACGAACCAGCCGTCAGGACAGGGGCTGCAGCCAGAAACAGCCTTTACGCCCGCTTTTACCCTGTATGTGAGCCCATTGCCGCGCTATTTCAGGCGGTGTGCGCATGTTTAACATTGACGCTAGCGCGTCGGGATTTATGAATAAAACAAGCCCAGCCTATACCCGCAAGACCGACACTGCCAAGGACCAGCCCTTGCCCGGCAAACTCGTGCGACTGCTCTCCGAGGCACGCTGGTTTGCCCTCGCTGCCGTCACACTTTACCTGGTCCTGATTTTCCTGACTTACTCTCCGGTCGATCCGGGCTGGTCGCATGCGAATGTGGTGCCCAAGCTGCATAACCTGGGCGGTCGTGCCGGTGCGTGGCTGGCGGATTTGCTGCTGTTCATATTCGGTTTCTCGGCATGGTGGTTGTGCGTATTCTTTCTGCGCCTGGTATGGCTGGGTTATCGCCGCCTGTCGCAACGCTTCCTGCTGAAAAAAGAACCGGAGCCTGAGCACCATCAGGAAGGCTTGATCCGCGGCATAGGCTTTTTCTTCCTGATTACGGGTAGCGTGGCGCTCGAATATTTGCGCATGTATTCCTTGAAGGCAGAATTGCCGCGCGCTCCTGGCGGCGTGCTGGGTGAATTGATCGGCAGTGCGGCGCAAAACGCCTTTGGTTTCATGGGCGCGACGCTGTTGCTGCTGTTGCTGTTCGGCCTGGGTTTCAGCCTGTTCTTCCATGTCTCATGGCTGGGTGTCGCCGAGCGCATAGGCGAAACGATAGAACTCACATTCCAGGCGATCCGCAATCTGTACGGCGCGCGCGAAGATCGCAAGGTCGGCGTCGTCGCCGCAGTCAAGCGGGAAGAAGTCGTCGTGCATGAGCGGGCAAAAATCGTCGATGCGCCGCCGATCCGTATCGAGCCGCAAATCATCGCGGTGCCGAAATCGGATCGCGTCGAAAAAGAACGCCAGGTTTCCCTGTTCAATGATTTGCCGGATACCAATTTGCCGCCGCTGTCCCTGCTGGATGAAGCGCCGCAATCGCAGGAAACCGTCAGTATAGAAACGCTGGAATTCACCAGCCGCCTGATCGAGAAAAAACTCTCCGATTTTGGCGTGTTAGCCAAGGTGGTTGCGGCTTATCCGGGGCCGGTAGTCACGCGTTATGAAATCGATCCGGCCACTGGCGTCAAGGGCAGCCAGATTGTCGGCCTGGCGCGCGATCTGGCACGCTCGCTGTCGCTGACCTCGATACGCGTGGTCGAGACTATACCTGGCAAGAATTACATGGCGCTGGAGTTGCCGAATCCGAAGCGGCAGATCGTGCGCCTGACCGAAATCATCAGTTCCAAGGTGTACAACGACAGCGCATCGAGCCTGACTATTGCGCTGGGCAAGGACATCGCTGGCAATCCGGTGGTCGCCGATCTGGCGA
>NZ_JAUSME010000254.1 GCF_030645555.1 Herminiimonas sp. | reverse complement strand
GGTCGCCGAAGATATCAGGTGTGATGGCGGTGATGCCTTCCAGCGTATCGGCGATGGCGCGCGGCTGCTCGAAGATTTCCTTTTGCATGTAATGACGGTAGGGGCCGAGTTCGACTGCGCCAGTGTGCGCGTGCACGGTTTTGACTTCGCGCTGCACCTGCTTGCCGTTGGCATCGACGATCCACACGCGCTGCAGTTGCAGGTCGACGACGTCGCCTTCTTCGAGGTAAATGATTTGATCGGTGGTACCGGCCAGCGCCAGCGCATCGGAGGCGAGAAAGTTTTCGCCATTGCCGACGCCGACGATCAGCGGCGAGCCGCGGCGTGCGCCGACCACGCGGTGCGGTTCATCGCGGCTGAACACGGCAATCGCAAAGGCGCCGGTCAGGCGCTTGGTGGCCAGTTGCACGGTTTCGAACAGATCGCCGGTGTACATGTGGTCGACCAGATGGGCGATGACTTCGGTATCGGTCTGGCTCTCGAATACATAGCCCAATGCTTTTAATTCATCCCGCAATTCATCGTGGTTTTCGATGATGCCGTTATGCACGAGGGCGATGCGGTCGCGTGAAAAATGCGGATGCGCATTGTGTGAAGCCGGCGCGCCGTGCGTGGCCCAGCGCGTGTGCGCGATGCCGGTAAAGCCTTCCAGATGTTCCTTGGCGATCTGCTTTTCGAGTTCCGCCACGCGTGCCGTGCTGCGCGAGCGCTCCAGCCTGCCATCCACATGCAGCGCGACGCCGCAGGAATCGTAACCGCGGTATTCAAGGCGTTTGAGCCCTTCGACCAGGATGGGAGTGATATTGCGTTGAGCGACTGCGCCGACGATACCGCACATAGGAACCTCGTGATGATTTGTATGAATGACAGAGTCTAGAGTAGGGTTTGTGAAATAAGTTTTCTAAATATACAAATAAATGGATTATTATTTCTCTGGTGACTACAAGTGAAATAAAAATTCAAATTTACGGATTTATTTTATAAATGAGCGAAGACACATTATTGCTGGATGAGCTGGATAGACGCATCCTGAATGCCTTGCAGGCAGATGCCTCGCAAACCAATAACGATCTGGCGCTGGCCGTGCATGCCTCGCCGCCGACCTGTTTGCGGCGCGTGAAGCGGCTGGTGGAAGCGGGCGTGATCGAGCGGCAGGTGGCGATCGTCGCGCCGGACAAGGTGGGCGCGCGATTGACGGCTATCGTTGAAATCACGCTGGATCACCAGGCGGCCGAGCGGCAAGTGGAATTCGAGGCTTTGGTCGCGGCCGAGAGCGCGGTGCTGCAATGCTATCGGGTGTCGCCGGGGCCGGATTTCATGCTGGTGATCCAGGTGGCGGACATGCCTGCCTACAATGCGCTGGTGCACAGGCTGTTTGCCTCGCATGCGAATGTGCGCAATGTGAAGAGCTTCTTTTCGATCCACCGCAGCAAGTTTGAAACGCGGATTGCGGTTTGAGCGCAGTAAGTGACTACTTGCTGCGCAGGCTGAGTGTTTGCTTGCGTTCTTCAGTGTAGTGCCACCACGGCAGGGCGGGCGCGCCTTCCATGAAGCGCACCGCTGAAATGAAAGTGTCGATCACACAAGGGTCGTGACGCTGCGCCGTCAGTTCGCACAACTTTTCATACAGGGCGTAGGGATTCTTGCCGACCAGGTCGCTGCAGTGCCGTATGCCCAGCATATGAAAATCCCTGACCATCGCCGGACCGATATTCGGTATCTGCTGCAAGTGCAATGCTTGCGCGGCGATGGCAGCTTTCTTCATGATGCTATTTCTTGATTTTGACCGGCCGCTGCCAGCCTTCCACCGTAATCTGCTTTGCGCGCGA
>NZ_JAUSME010000251.1 GCF_030645555.1 Herminiimonas sp. | reverse complement strand
GGTGGCGCCTATGCAATGCAGTTCGCCACGCGCCAGTGCCGGCTTGAGCATGTTGCCGGCGTCCATCGAGCCTTCTGCCTTGCCGGCGCCGACCATGGTATGTAGTTCGTCGATGAAAACAATGGTCTGGCCCTCATCCTGCGACAGTTCCTTCAGCACCGACTTCAGCCGTTCCTCGAACTCGCCGCGATATTTTGCCCCCGCTACCAGGGCCGCCATGTCGAGTGACAGCACGCGCTTGTTCTTCAGGCTGTCGGGCACCTCGCCATTGACGATGCGCTGCGCCAGCCCTTCCACGATCGCGGTCTTGCCAACGCCTGGCTCACCGATCAGCACCGGGTTATTCTTGGTGCGCCGCTGCAATACCTGCATCGCGCGCCGGATTTCGTCGTCGCGGCCGATCACAGGATCGAGCTTGCCATTGCGCGCCAGCTCAGTCAGGTCCGTCGTGTATTTCTTCAGGGCTTCGCGTTGGCCTTCGGCCTCGGCGGAATTCACGCCCGCTCCACCGCGCACCGCCTCGATCGCCGTTTCCAGCGCCTTGCGGGTCAGCCCCTGCTCGCGCGCCACGCGGCCGGCATCCGACTTGTCGTCGGCCAACCCCAGCAGCACCATTTCGCTGGCGATGAACTGATCGCCACGCTTCTGGGCTTCCTTGTCGGCCAGGTTCAGCAGGCCAAGCAAGTCGCGCCCGATCTGGACCTGGCCACTGGTGCCGCTGACCTTGGGCAGGCGTTCCGCGGCCAGCTTGAGCTCTTTCTGCAAGCTGCCCACATTCACGCCGGCGCGCTGCAGCAGCGAACGTGCGCTGCCATCTTCCTGATTCAGCAGCGCGGTCAGCATGTGCACCGGCTCTATGTATTGGTTATCATTGCCCACGGCCTGGCTCTGGGCATCGGCCAGCGCTTCCTGCAATTTTGTTGTGAACTTATCAACGCGCATTCTTGCACTCCCAAAAAGAATTCATCTCTTCTGAATCTAGGGATGCATGACGAATTTTCAAGAAAGGATTTGTCCCGATCTCGGGACGGCCCATGGAACTGCACCAGCTTCAAGTCGCCTATAACCAGGAGCAGGACCGCCTGCTTTTGCGCGCGACCTTCCGCACTGAACAGAAGGCACTGCATGAAGTCCGGGCGTGGATTACGCGCCGCATCCTGATCCGCCTGTGGCCGGGCATACTGCGGGCGCTGGAAACCAAGGTCACGCTGGAGCAGCCGCAGGCACAGCATGCCAAGCGCGAGATCGTGGGCATGGCGCATGAAGCCTCGATCAGCGACAACGTCCGGCGCGGGGGTTTTGCCGCCAAGTTCGAAGATACCGCACAGGAATATCCACTCGGTGCCGAGCCCTTGCTGGTGACGACGGCCAACTTCCACCTGAAGGCAAACCAGCCGGTCCGCATCGAATTCATCGACACCGCCGGCAAACGATTCGAAATCGCCTTCTCGGACCGGGTGTTGCATGGCTTCTGCAAGCTATTGCAGGATGGTGTGAAGACGGCGCAGTGGGAAGTCGAGCTGGCGATGCCGGGGATGAGCGGCGCACAGGCGGCGCCGGTTGTCTTGAATTGAAACTGGAGGAGCAGGCATCGCCCGGGATGCCTGCTGCAGCCTTAGGTCAGGGCGCGAAACGTCGCATACCCGGCGATGCAGCACAGGATCGACCCGACCAGATGCAGCGCCGAATGCCCCAGCATCCACAGGTACTGGCCACGCTGAAGCATCAGCATCGCTTCTGCCGAGAACGTTGAAAAGGTGGTGAGTCCGCCGAGCAATCCGGTGATCAGGAACAGCCGCCATGCTTCGGGCAAGCCGGGATAGGCCTGGAACAAGGCCACGGCAAGCCCGACCAGATAGCCGCCGATCAGGTTGGCTGCGAGGGTGCCGAGGGGAACGGCCGTCAGCACCGTGTTCAGTCGCAGGGCCAGATGCCAGCGGCACCATGCTCCCATGCTTGCGCCCAGGCCGACGGCGAGCCAGTTCATCAGTCGCCCTCTTTCCATTTTGCCAGCGCCACATCATCGGTGACGCGCGCGTCGACCCAGCGTGCCCCCTCGGGCGTCTGTTCCTTCTTCCAGAACGGCGCCTCGGTCTTCAGGTAATCGATGATGTATTCACAGGCATCGAAAGCCTCGCCCCGATGCGGCGCGGTCACCGCAACCAGCACGATCTGGTCGAGCGGCGCCAGCGGGCCGACACGGTGAATCACCAGCGCGTCCAGCACTGGCCAGCGGGCTTTTGCCTTGGCAACGATATCCTCCAGCGCCTTTTCCGTCATGCCGGGGTAGTGTTCCAGCTCCATCGCCGCCACGCTGGAACCGTCGTTCATGTCGCGCACCGTGCCGACAAAGCTGACAATGGCACCGATCCCGGCCTGGCCTGCCCGCAAGGCGGCCACTTCATGGCTCAAGTCGAAATCTTGCTGCTGCACCCGTACTGGCATGGCGACTCCTAGCCGCCCGTGACGGGCGGGAAGAAAGCGACTTCGCAACCCGGGGTGATCGGGGTCGACTCGTCGCTCATCTGCTGGTTATAGGCCATGCGCAAGGCGCGCCCCTGCGCCAGCGCCTCGGCCCATGCTCCGCCGCGCGCCTGCAAGTGCGAGCGGACATCACCTATGGTCCTGATCCCGGACGGCAGGTCGACCGACTCCTGGGCGGTGTTGAGCGCCTCGCGCACGCTGGCAAAAAAACGTAGCTGTATCTGCATCGGATCGCCGTTCAATGATTCAGTAAAGCAGGGAATGAAAAGGCAGGAAGCGCACGCTGTCGCCACGGGCGATGGTGGTTCCCGCCGGATTGTCTACCAGGCCGTCGCCCCACACGGTGCTGGTCAACACCCCGGAACTCTGGTTGGGGAACAGGTCGAGGCCGCCGCTATCGTTGATGCGGGCGCGCAGGAATTCATTGCGCCGGTCGGCCTTGGGCCATTCGAAGTCGGCGCGCATCACGCAGGCTTGCGGCGCCACCTTGTCCACGCCCTGCAGGCGCAGGATGAAGGGCCGCACGAACAACATGAAGGTCACCAGGCTGGACACCGGATTGCCGGGCAGCCCGAGGAACCAGGCCGCGCCCTTGTCTTTGCCGGCGTCCTCGTCTTTGCCCTGCTGGCGATTGACCTCGCCGAATGCCAGCGGCTTGCCGGGCTTGACGGCAATCTGCCACATGTTCAGGCGCCCTTCTGCCTCGACTGCCGGTTTGATGTGATCTTCCTCGCCGACCGAAACGCCGCCGGAGGTGATGATCAGGTCATTGTCCTGCGCCGCCCTGCGCAGGGTGTCGCGGGTGGCATCCAGCGTATCGGGCACGATGCCATAGTCGGCAATCTCGCAGCCGAGATTTTCGAGCAAGGCGCGCAGGGTAAACCGGTTGGAGTTGTAGATCGCGCCGGGCTTGAGTTCCTCGCCGGGCATGGCAAGTTCGTCGCCGGTGAAAAACACCGCGGCGCGCAGGCGACGCACCACCGGCAGGCTGGCCAGGCCGACCGAGGCGGCCAGGCCAAGTTCCTGGGCCCGCAGTCGGGTGCCGGCCGGCAGTATCACGCTGCCGGCGCGGATGTCTTCCCCGGCCCGCCGTATCCATTCGCCGCTTTGCGGCGCATGACGGATCGTCACGCGGTCGCCGGCCTCGTCCTTGTGGAATTCGCACATTTCCTGCATCACGACGGCGTCGGCACCGGCGGGAATCATTGCGCCGGTAAAAATGCGGGCAGCCGTGCCGGGCTGCAGGGCCTGGCCCACATGCCCTGCCGGTATGCGCTGGCTGACCGGCATGGTCACCGCCGGCAGTGCGCAGTCGGCGGCACGCACCGCATAACCGTCCATCGAGGTATTGTCCATCGGCGGCACGTTCAGCAGCGAGGACTGGTCGGCGGCAAGCACGCGGCCGTTGGCCGCAAGCGTGGGGATGACTTCGGTGCCGGTAACGGGCCTGGCTGCGGCCAGGAGGAAATCGAGCGCTTGCTGAACGCTCAGCATGGGATTCGTTTTGTTCATGTGCAGAGATTAAACGTAATCCGCATATTGTAGGGCGGGTTGGCCGCGCCGGGGCACCAGTCCGCGCTCGGCTCCGTCTTAAAGCCCCGTATGCTCCACGATGAACTGCTTCACCTGTGCCGCGTCCGCCGGCATCACGACAAACCGCTGCGGCAGGTCCTCGATGTTCTCGAAGCCGGCCGGACGGTCCGCATCGCGGCCCAGGGCCTCGCGTATGGTCTCGTTGAACTTGGCCGGCAATGCAGTCTCCAGCACGATCAT
>NZ_JAUSME010000248.1 GCF_030645555.1 Herminiimonas sp. | reverse complement strand
GCATCGATTACAGCCAGACCAATGCCTTGAGCGTCGGCACTGTCGGTGTGGCCGGCATCAATACTGCAGGGGCTGCCAAAGTCGAGACTACCGGCATCGCTTCCGACATGACGCTCAATGCGGCGGTAACCTCGGCCGCTGCAGGCGACGCGATCATCCTCAAGGCTGCCAGCAGCAATGCGGCGGGCGTCAGCACTGGCGGCCAGTTGATCAACAATGTCGGCGCCACCGGCATCAGTGCTGCAAACGGCCGCTACCTGGTCTACAGTGGCGATCCGGCGGCCACCACCGAAGGCGTCAGCGGCTACAGCAAACGCTACAACACGGCCGCCAGTCATACGCCCGGTGGCACGGACAATATGTTCCTGTACCGCATAGCGCCGACGCTGACGATTACGGCAAATAACGCCACCCGTGCATACGGGCAGGCCGATCCGGTATTTACCGGCACCGAGTCCGGCTACATCGATGGCGACACCGCTGCCAGCGTAGGCGTCAACCGGACTACCACGGCGGTATTCAACACGCCGGTGGCGGCAGGACCGGTCACCATCAACTCCGGTGCCACCAATAGTCAAAACTATGCGCTGGTACTCGGCAATGGCACGATGAGCATCACCAAGGCAGCGATAAGCAGCGTGAGCGGAATCACGGCGGCAAACAAAACAGTGGATGGCAATACGAATGCAACGTTGAACACGAGCGCTGCCGTCTATAACGGCAGCGTCGCCGGCGACGTACTCACTGTCGGCACTGTCACTGGCAATTTCAACACGCCCAATATCGGCAATGGCAAGACTGTTTACCTGACGGGCATCACGCTGGGAGGAGCGGCGGCAGACAATTACACGCTGCTCAGCGACAGCGGCACCACTACGGCCAGTATTTTGACCCTGCATAATCTTAGTACGCCGGCACCCACTACGCGCAATACGCTGCGATTCGAAACGTCGGACCTGAGAGCCGCAGACTTGGATGCATTGCTTGTGAAAACGGTGGCGGCCGCCAAAAACAGTACTGAAATACTGGTCAGAACCATACGCGATCCTGATGAACAGCAAGCCGGCATCGTCTCGATAGCCCTGTCCGGCGAAACGGCTTATTCACATGCCGGCTTCCAGTTTTCCTTGCCGGCTGGCATATTCGCGCAAGCGGGAGGGGATGAGGAGCCGATACGGATCAGCACCTTCATGGGCCAGCCTTTGCCTTCATGGCTGCACTACGATGCCGTTGCGAAGAAGTTTGTTGCCGCAACCGTGCCCGCAGGCGCGTTGCCCCTGCATGTCTGGGTGCAAGGTAAAAAAGCTGCCGTCATGCTCAATATTTCAGACATGTAGGATGACGCGATGAAGCAGCCCAGCCGCGCATGCTGATCGCAATGCGCCAGCTACAGTGTGGCGCCAGGCGCAATGCCGCGCTGCTGTTCGGCTTCCAGCTCGGCCTGGCATGCCAGGCAGCGTGCCGCCGCCGGCTGAACTTGCAGCCTTTGCGGCGCGATGTCGGTACCGCATGCGATACAGCTGCCATACGTGCCAGCCTTGATGCGCGACAGTGCAGCATCGATCTTTTGCAGCTCGGCCAGTTCATTGCCGAATTGCGCAATTTCAGTGTCATTGATCAAGTCGGCCACCGCTTCATCGCCGGATTCGGCGATTTGATTGAACGTGGTCTGGTCTATGTCATCGCCATGTTCCAGATGCGAGCGGATGCCGTTCACTATGTATTTGCGGTGCTGTTGCAACTCGGCTTCGAGTTGCGCTGCCAGGGTAGGTGAGATCATGCTGACTCCAGGGAATGGGTGACTGAACCATACAATATTGCCATCACAACGCTGACGGCTTGATGTAGGTCAAAACCACTGCACTTGCGTTTGGATGTGCGTTTGCTTCAACGTGCCGCTCAAGCTCCCGCTCCAGTGAGCAAAACGGCGGCGCCATCGAAGGTGCCGTCACGCAGCGCCGCGAGTGCCTGATTGGCGTCCTGCAGCGCGTACATGACAGGGGCCGTCTGCAAATGGAACTGCCGCGCCAGATCGAAAAATGCCTCGCCATCGGCGCGCGTCAGGTTGGCGACTGATCTCACCGAGCGCTCGCCCCACAGCAACGCATACGGGAAGCGCGGGATATCCGTCATGTGGATACCGGCACAGACAATAACCGCGCCCTTGCGGCTGACCGACAAGGCCTGCGGCACCAGCTCGCCGGCCGGGGCGAAAATGATCGCCGCATCCAGCAGGGCGGGAGGGCGGGCATCGCTATCGCCGGCCCAAGCCGCGCCTAAACCAAGGGCAAATTGCTGCGAGCGGGTGTCGCCGCGGCGCGTAAAGGCAAACACTTCCCTGCCTTCATGCCGTGCGATTTGCGCAATGATGTGCGCCGCCGCGCCGTAACCATACAAGCCTATGCGCTTCGCATCGCCTGTCATCGCATAGGCGCGATAAGCGATGAGTCCGGCGCACAGCAGCGGTGCGGCATGCGCATCGTCATATTGCTCAGGGATCAGGAAGGCATAACGCGCATCGGCCACCATGTATTGCGCATAGCCGCCGTTGAGGTCATAGCCGGTGTAAAGCGCTGCATCGCACAGGTTTTCCCGCTGCATCCGGCAGAAATCGCAAGTGCCGCAACTGCCGCCCAGCCAGGGCACGCCGATGCGGGCGCCGAGCGGGAATTCCTGCGCCAGATCGCCGCGCTGGACCACGATGCCGACGACTTCATGACCCGGTATCAGCGGCATTTTGTGCAGCGGCAATTCGCCGTCGAGGATATGCAAGTCGGTGCGACAGACGCCGCAGGCCAGCACCTTGATCAAGACTTCGTGAGCCGAGGGGACAGGAACCGGCACCCGCATGGCTTGCAAGGGCATATAGCTATGCTCCAGCACCATCGCCAGCATGGTGGTCGCGGATTGTTCAGCCGATCGTCGGTTCTTGATATCCATATCCGATGTGCGCGTCTGCGCCTTGTGCAGCAACTGCCGTGGAGCCGTACTCAAGCCATCGGATAACCGACCGATTGTGCCAATATGACGCGCTGCTCCTGTCCGAGATTCATGACTTTGGCCAGCGCGGGCCGATCGACCCAGCCGCGGGCTACCGTCGCCAGCCCGGCAGCCGCGCAAAACAGATAGACATTCTGGCTGATGAAGCCGGTATCGAGCGCCGCGTAAAATTTCTGATCCTTGATCGGCGCCTCATCGATTTTCGCCAGATTGGCCACGTAGATCAGATTGATCGGTACCTTGGGGACAAAATCCTGCCAGCCGGTGGCTGCCCGGATGTCGTGCTCCTGCACCAGGCGCAGCACAAAGGCATGCGGATCGAACAGATAGAGGCCTTGCGCCAGCGCGACATAGATATCGATTTCCTGCCAGTTCATCGCGGAGGGATTGGTGCGGTGCCCGTCGTCCAGCCGGTTGCAGCCGCATGCGGCCCACAGCAGTCTGGACAGGGTTTCAAGGCTGACAGCACGATCGCTGAAGTCGCGGCTGGTTTTGCGCCGGTAGAGTGTCTGCAGCAGTAACGCCTCCAGATCACTGGATGCGACCTGTGCCGACATGGTCGGCGGCGCGACGAGTGGCAAGGTGCTGACGGGCGTATTGGCGATCGGTGTAGTCATGAGATTTACTCTTTCTGGCTGGATGGCTGGATGACTTGAGGCGCCGGATGCATCTGACCTGCACGCCGGAACGACGCTATCGCAGCATCAGGTTTTTTAGCGTAAGGGCAAGGATGCCGGGAGTCCAGAGGAAAAGGCTGTAGCCGAGCGATTGCTGAAGCAACTTTGATTTACATCAAACGGGGGAGGGCAGCGCAAGAGCGCGGAGGGTAGAAGGAGGGAGGCACTTGCTTGCTGACAATCAAACACGAACTTCAATTCCCTGACTGGCCGGCGGCATCTGCAGGCCATGCCGTCCAGCCTGTCAGCGCGTCATCGCCCGCCGCAGCCCGAAACTCGCGGCATCGACGGCAGCAACCATCAACAGCATCGCGATGATCACGCTGGCAGCCTGCTGCATTTGAAACAGCGACAGGTGATACTTCAGCATCTGGCCGAGGCCGCCGGCACCGACCACGCCGAGGATAGCCGCGGCGCGGATATTGTTTTCCCAGCGGTACAGTGTGTACGACATCATTTGCGGACTGCTTTGCGGCAGCGTCGCATACAGGAAGGCAGCGACTGGATGCACGCCATTGATGCGCAGGCTTGCTTCGGCCAGCGGCGGGCAGTTTTCCAGCGCATCGGCAAACAGGCGGCCGAGTACGCCGACCGTGTGCAAGGCCAGCGCCAGCGTGCCGGCAAAAGGCCCCAGTCCGGCTGCAATCAGCAGGATGGAAGCCCATACCAGTTCCGGTATCGAGCGCAGCACATTCAATGCCGATCGCGTGGCCAGACGCGCCGTGACGCCACAGCGGCCGCTCGCAGGCAGGCTCAAGAGCAGGCTGAAAAATGCCGCCAGCAAGGTGCCGATGGCAGACATCGCCAGCGTTTCAAATGTCGCCAGGCCCAGCTTGCCGAGGAATCCTGCCCCCATCTCTGGAGGCGAAAAGCCGCGCAGGAATTCTATGCTGGTGCGCATCGCTTCAGGCGCAAAAAACTCGCGCCATTTCAATGGCAGCGTGTAGAAGCTGGCAAGCACCAGCAGCACCAGGCCGGCAAAAAGCAGCACCGTCGACCAGCGTACAGCCGGTGGTGCAGGGGGCTGTAAATTCATCGCGGCTTTCATGCGAGCCGCCTGCGCAACATGCCCGACACGCCGTCGGCGCCGGCAACCAGCAGCACAAAGACCAGCAACATCGTCGACAATTCGCCGCCGGCCATCATCTTGATCGATTCATCCATGCGCTGACCGAGTCCGCCAGCGCCGACAAAACCCATCACGACCGAGCCGCGTATCGCGCATTCCCAGCGGTAAACTGTATACGAAACCAACTCGGCCGCAGCCTCCGGCAAGGCGCCATACAGCAATGCGCCCAGGCGGCTGCTGCCATTCCGCAGCAAGGCATCGCAGGCAGTGGCATCGGAGGATTCAAGGATGTCGGCATACACTTTGCCCAGCATGCCGCAGTAAGTCAGCGCAATCGCAATCACGCCGGCAGTCGGGCCCAGGCCGACTATGCGCACCAGCAGCAAGGCCCACACCAGTTCCGGCACGCTGCGCAACAGCACCAGCAGCCAGCGTATGAGCTGGCGCGCTGCCGCTGCCAGCCTCGCAACCCGGCCAGTGCCCAGGCGTGAAATCGACAGCCGTTCCGTCGCCAGCAAGGTCAGCGGGATGGCGCCCAGCAGCGCGAGCGTCATGCCGGCAGTGGCCATCGCGATGGTTTCCCAGGTGGCGCGGGCAACCATCTGCAGAAATTCGAGCGAGTGTGCAGGCGGAAAAAAACTCGCCAGGAAATTCCAGGTCGCCGCCAGACTTTGCGCGTCGAATAAAATCCACGGTTTGAATTCAGCCATCACCAGCATCGGCCACAACACGATGATCGCAATCGCGACGCCGACCAGGCGGCCGCGCCAGGCCGGATCGCGCTCGGGAATGCCTGGGGAGACGGGCGGGAACATCAGCAACGCGGGATCGCAGTGACGGCGTCCAGCGCCACCGGCTCGCTGCGCTGATCGTCGTCCTTGCTGCCATTGCGGTACAAGGCGGCTATCATGGCGTCGCTCACATTTTCGCTGGCGGCATCGAACACGATCCGGCCATCGCGCAAGCCGACTATGCGCGGAAAGTGGGCCCGCGCCAGTTCGACTTGATGCAGGCTGCACACCAGGGTCGCTTGCCGTTGCGCGGCTTCCTGCTGCAGGACGGCCAGCGTCTGCAGCGCCAGCGTCGGGTCGAGCGCCGAGAGTGGCTCATCGACCAGAAATGCCTCGGCGCTGGAAACCAGCAAACGCGCCATGCCACAGCGCTGACGTTCGCCGCCGGACAGGCGATCTACGCGTGCATACAGCTTGTCCTGCAAATCGAAGCGCGCCAGTGCATGGAATGCCGCGCCGGGGTCGACCGGCTTGATCAGCGATCGCATCGCACGCCATACGCTCCATTGCGGCAACAAGCCCGCGAGCACTGCATTGACCACACGCTGGCGCGGCGGCATGGGCGGCGTCTGCGGCGCCAGGAACAGGCGTGCGCGCAACTTGTGGCGCTCGGCGCTGGCCAGCTGCCATGGATCGGTGCCTAACACAGTGATGCTGCCGTGCTCAGGTTTCAACGCACAGGCCAGCGTATGCAGCAAACTGGTTTTTCCCGCGCCGGATGGCCCGATCAGCACCAGCTGTTCGCCTGGCCGTATCGCAAGCGTCAATTCGCGCAAGGCATAGGATGCGCTGGCCGCACCGCTGTGGTGGACGCTGATATCTTGAAGATGAAATGTCATGCAGGCTTGATCAGATTTTCGCAAACGGCCACCTCCGCATATCTCGCGGAGGTGGCCGGGCAAACTTATTTCAGCAGGCCGGCATTGCGTGCCGCTGCTTCGATAGCCGCATAATTCTCCGGCTTGGTTGGAATGAAACGTGTCGCGCGCTGCAGCTCGAGGATTTCCTTGCCTTGTGCATCATTCTTGTTCAAGGCCAGAAACGCGTCGCTCAACTTCTTGCGCACGACAGGATTCATGTCCGAGCGCACGCTCCAGTTATAGTCGTAGTAACCGGGCGTCGTGTAAAACACGCGTACGCGTTGGGTATCCACCTTGCCGGACGCGATCAGTTTTTCCCAGACCGAGATATTGAGCGCGCCTGCATCTACCTTGCCGCCGGCAACCGCAGCCACGGTAGCGTCATGCGCGCCGGAAAATGCAATGCGCTTCATGTCGGTATCGGGATTGATTTTTGCTGCCAGCAAATACGAACGCGGCATCAGATGGCCGGAAGTCGACGACTCCGAGCCGAAACTGAAGTTCTTGCCTTTCAAGTCTTCCAGCTTGTTGATCGATTTATCTGTCGTGATGAAGACGGATTTGAATTTTTCATCTTCTTCACGCTGTACCAGAGGCACGATCTTGCCGCCGCTGCGCACATTCGCCTGCACGAAGGTGAAACCGCCAAACCAGACCATGTCGAGCTTGTTGTTGATCAAGCCTTCCACCGATGCCGCATAGTCAGTGACGGGCGTGAATTCGACCTTCATACCCAGCTTCTGCTCCAGATAGTCGCCCAGCGGCTTGAACTTGCGCTGCAGTTCAGTCGGCGCTTCATCCGGGATCGCGGAGACGCGCAATACTTGCTGCGCCTGCGCCAGACTGCTCATGCCCATTGCAAGCGTGGCCAGCACGGCTGCCGTGACGGTAGAGAATTTTGAAATGGATAGACGGATCATGCGACACCTTTTTTGCTATGGGAAAGGGATTATATGTTTGCAGCGAGCCCATACAGGACTATCCGGAAAATAAATTTTTCAGCGCTCACTGCAGCTTGCCAGCAAAATCAGTCTGATAAAATTCCTTCAGTGCGCTGCCGCAGCCTGCGTACCCGTCCTCTATTGCCACCATCAAGGAATAAAAATATGGCACGCATGCCGCTTCCCGCATCATTTTTTGGCATCGTGCTCGGATTTTCCGGGCTCGGACAGGCATGGCGCGTAGCCGTTCCCTTATGGGGCATGCCACCCTGGATAGCTGAGAGCTTGTTGCTATTGGCGACGCTGATCTGGTTAGTGCTGCTGCTCAACTACGTCATCCAGGCGCTGCGCAAGCCGCTGCTGGTTCGCAACGAATTTCAGCATCCGGTGCAAGGCAGTACGCCCGCGCTGCTTGCCGTTGCAACGCTGCTGATCGCGCTGGCCGCGCTTCCTTACTCGCGCCCGCTGGCGTATGTACTGACCATGACCGGCATATGCTGGCATCTGCTGTTCTCGCTGTGGCACACCGGCATCCTGTGGCAAGGCGGGCGCGACGCACTCGACACAGTGCCCACGCTCTATCTGCCTACGGTGGCCGGCAACTTCACCAGCGCGGCGGCACTGGGCGCGCTGGGGCATGCCGATTGGGGCTGGTTGTTTCTCGGTGCGGGTGTATTTTCCTGGCTGGCACTGGAATCCCTGGTAATCCAGCGTCTTTGGCACACCACCGGGATGCCCGCGCAACAGCGACCCTTGCTCGGGATACAGTTTGCGCCTCCTGTCGTCTGTGCCATGGCCTGGCAAATCTTAAGCCCGGGCAGTACCGATCACTGGCTGCTGATGTTGTGGGGCTATGGCTTGTTTCAATTGCTGCTGGGTATACGCTTGAGAAGCTGGCTGGCTGCACAGCCTTTTTCTCCCTCGTATTGGGCTTATACCTTCGGCGTGAGCGCGGCAACGGTGGTCGGATTGAAACTGGCGCTGGCCGGTATCGGTGCTGCGCAAATACTGGCGATACCGATATTTGTCGGCGCCAATTTTTTCATAGGCAATCTAACGGTACGCACCGTCTATCTGCTTTTCAGGCGACGCTTGCTGTCACACTCTGCGTAATGTGCGTGTGCGCCAGCTGGCTGTGACTAATTGGCCGGCAGCGCTTTGTCGTCTCCACTGGATCGCAAAGGCAGGGACAAGGCCAGCCGTTTATCTTCTGCCAGCATGGAGGAAAACTGGCTGGCTTCGATCGGATGGCTGAAGTAATACCCCTGGATTTCATCACAACCCTGTTGCTGAAGATAATCCAGCTGCGCCACTGTTTCCACACCCTCGGCGAGCACCTGCAATTGCAGGTTGTGCGCAAGACCGATGATCGATGCAACGATGGAGCGATTGCCCTGGTCATGTTCGATGTCACGAACAAACGATTGATCTATCTTCAATACACTGATCGGGAAACGCTTGAGATAGGAGAGGCTGGAATAGCCGGTGCCAAAATCGTCGATGGAAAACACGACGCCCAGCTTCCTGAGTGCATGGAAAATCGAAATCGCATGCTCGACATCATTCATGATCATGCTCTCGGTAATTTCTATCTCCAGGCATGTACCTGGCAAGCCGGTGTCCCGCAATATGTCTGCCACCACATCGACAAATCCCGGCTCGGCAAACTGGCGCGCCGACACATTCACTGCGATGCTCACAGGCTTGATGCCTGCACGGTTCCAGAGCAGGGCTTGCGCACACGCTACACGCATCACCCATGTACCCAGCGGCACGATCAACCCAGTCTCTTCAGCCAGGCCGATAAACTGCAGGGGCGGGATCAAGCCTGCAGTCGGATGACGCCAGCGCACCAATGCTTCAGCACCCAGAATCTCACCGGTCTTGAGGCTCACCTTGGGTTGATAATGCAGCAGGAATTCATCCCGTTTCAAGGCCAGACGCAAGTCGGCTTCAAGCTCCAGTCGCCGGTGATTTTCGACGTTCATCGCGGCATCATAAAAACGGTAAGCGTTGCGGCCGCTCTGTTTTGCGCGATACATCGCAATGTCTGCGCGTTCTATCAAGGTCAGACCATCATTGATCTCGGCCGGATGCAGCGCGATGCCTATGCTGCATGTCAGCAAAAACTGCTCTGACGAAATCGCAAAAGGCCGGGTCAGCAATTCCATCAGCATGTATGCAGTTGCCGCAACTTTTTCAGCGCAATCTTCCCCCGGCAGCAGCAATATAAATTCATCTCCTCCCAGTCGGCCGGCAATACCCGTAGTGGCTTCCCGCAATCGTGCCGCGATGACCTGCAACAGCAAGTCGCCCATTTTGTGGCCGAAATTGTCATTGATGAGCTTGAAGCGATCGATATCCACGTACAGCACGGCAGCAGGAGTATCGGTAGCGGTTATTTGCGCGATCCTTTCCTCTACACCATGACGGTTGAGCAAGCCGGTCAAACTGTCGTACAGCGCCTGGTATAACAAGCGTTGTTCCCGTTCCTGTATCTGGATCGCGACCGCAATGCGATTGGCCAGCTCGGTAAGCCCGGCAAGCGACTCTTGCTCCAGCGACGCCGCACCTTGCCAGGCCAGCGACAACATCCCGCAGCCACGGCCATGCCATAGCAAGGCTATGCTCCAGCCGGCTTCACCTGCAGCCAGGCCAGGAAAGGGTGGCGGCGGGCGGTTCATGACGCCGTTTGCGTGTTCTGCGAGTAGTGCTATCTCGCGGTCCGATATCCGGACATCATCTTCAGTGAGCGGCGCATCTTCACCCTTTTGAACAAACAATCGCCCCGATTCAAACTCGTTTGGCGCTTGACGGGCGACGTACAGCGTCGCTCCGGGAACGATGCTCCGCATCGCGGCCGCGACCATGCTGATCAAACGGGGCAAGTTCAATTGATCGCGCATCTCATGATCGATCGCAGATAGCGTTTGCAGCGTGTTCAATTGCCATTCGATGCGGGATGACATCTTGTTGACTGCAGCACTGAGGTCGCCAAACTCGTCTTGCGAGTCCACGCTGATTTCCCTATAGTCGCCGGCAGCAATGCGCTTGGCGCCATCGATCAGTTTTTCCAGAGGCACCATGGTGCGGCGTATCTGGACCAGACTGAGCAGCATGATCAGTAGCACGCTCAGCACCGCGACGCCAAGGTACACATTAAAAAACTCTGAAAGAGCCGCTTTGCCAGGCGAAAAACGGCGGGCAGTCACTATCGTCCACGGATCGGCCCGAAATTCCGATGTCAGAAACAATTGCCACTGACCGTCCTGCGTCAGTGCACTGCCTGCCTTTATCTGCGCCTCGTCCGGGTAGCCGCAATACAGACGAATATTTTTGCCGTAGACGCAGATGTTGTAAGCAGCACTGACATCATCGCGCTCGCCCCATAAATAGCTGGGACTGATGCGCGCCAGCAGCACGCCATCGCGTTCGCCATGCACGGGTAGCGACAGGAAAACCAGCGCCGTCTCTGCCGCTGCATTTGCGGGCACTATGGTCAAGACAGGAATTTTCGCTGTATGGATTTCTTTTAACTGGGCGTCACTTAAATACTGCGCCGCCGGATGCTTGCGGTTTGCCTGCGCGTCGCCAGTATCGATATGGTCTATCGCATCGAACATCGGAAGGCGCACACTGGACGCACCGCGCTGTGAACCTGGCGCTATATTTTCAAGAACGGAACGGGCCAGACCCAGCCGCCCCAGCATGGCCATCGCATAGGCCCGGCTGCTTTCTACCAGTTCGCTACGCAGCTGTTCCTGCATCAGCTGCGTGACATTGCGGTAGGTAAGTATTGCCAGCAGCGAAGTCGGAAGGAGGGCGGCAATAAGGAACAGGATGGCGATGCGCCTCGAAACCCTGCTCCGCAAAAATTTCCCGTTTATACGCATGGAATCAGAAGTTCGCAGCCAGATCTATAAAAATGCCTTGATTGGCGCGCAATACATCGTCCAGGCTAGTGCGATGTGTAATTTGCGAACTGCTCAAGCCATCTTTGCCTACGCTATAAAGATCGAAATCCGAGTTCAAGGGATTGAGCCTGCGGTCTTTACGCGTCTGGGCATGGCCATGCACCGTGGTCAAATCAA
>NZ_JAUSME010000234.1 GCF_030645555.1 Herminiimonas sp. | reverse complement strand
CGACGGGGGCGCCGATCTTGATGAGGTCGGTGAGGCCGACGGCGTGGTCGATCTTGTCGGTCACGGCGGCGCGGCCGCCGCCGAGGGCCATGATGGCGTGGCCACACTTGAGGGCGTCGACTTCGCTGACGAAGCCGTCTATCTTTTCCAGATAGTTTTTCCAGTCGGGCAGGCGGGCGATAGCGTCTTTTTCCAGCACGCCAATGGCGAGCGGTTCGAATTCAGTGCGCCAGCGTTGCGCCACCTGGTCGAAGCTGGCGTGTATGGTTTTGGTGGGCGGCAAATAGAGTGGGCGCTGCGGATCGCCGCGCTGCACGCGCGCAAAGGTAGCGTCTATAGCGTGCAGTTGCTGGGTCACCGTTTCGCGCAAGACAGCCTGTTCCGGTTCATTGACCAGACGCGCCAGCATGCTGGTCAGGCGATAACTCTGCATGCGCAGGCCGCCGGTTTCATTGATGGCGGCGGAACTGCCTTCGAGTTGCCACGACAGCATCAGGGTCGCGCCTATAGAACACAATGCGATGAGCAAAAAGCTGATCAGCACACCGACGATCTTGGTCGACAGACGCTGCGGCAGCATTAAAAGTAGCTTCATGGCAAGTCTTCCTCGGTGCAGCGCAGTTTGGCTGCCCTCATGTGCAAGGGATGGAGCAAGGTGCATACTGGATTGCATGGTTATTTATCTGTATTGAATATATCAGTGGATACTGTCTAAACATTGATCCACATCAAATTACTTTATGCGCTGGATTCGTAAGATTTGCCTATGGTAACGAGGGTGCAAATTGCATGCAGCGCCGACGTTCCCGCTGCGCATTATGCACCTCCCTGGCAAGCATAGTATCGATGTGCCCCTTTGATTATCCCCTTGCAGATCGACCACGCCATGACGCTGTTGAAAATTGAAGAACCGGAAGTTTCCGCGAAACGCATTACGCCACTGCTGGAGCATGCGTTGTGGCGCCTCGGTTTTCGTCCGTTTTACCTGCTGGCAGCGATATTTGCCGTCGTCAGCATACCGTTGTGGATAGCACAATACTTCGGCTGGATAGGCATGGCGCATGTCAACCTTTTCTGGCACATGCATGAAATGGTGTTCGGCTTTGCGATCGCCGTGATCATAGGTTTCCTGTTTACCGCGATGCGTAACTGGACCGGTTTGTGGACCCCGCGCAAGGGCCATCTGGCAGCACTGGCCGGGCTGTGGCTGGCCGGACGCCTGGCGATGCTGTTCGCGCCGCCATTGCTGGCCGCCGTCATCGATCTGGCGTTTCTGCCGCTGGCTGCATGGCCTATGTACCGCGTGCTGCAACGCTCAGGCAACAAGCGCAATATGTTCCTGATCGTCATGCTCGCTTTGCTGACGATAGCCAATCTGTCTTTCCATGCAGCCTTTAACGGCTTGATTGCACTGTCGCCGACGCTGGCAATACAAGCGGCGATCTTGCTGATCGTCACGATAGAGTCGCTGATAGGGGCGCGCGTGATACCGATGTTTACCGCCAATGGTGCACCCGGCACCAAGCCGATAGTGCACATGAAACGCGATATGATCGCGCTCGTGCTGATGCTTGCCGCCAGCCTGGCATGGATATTCGGCGCGCCTGCCTATACCACTGCCGGCTGCGCGATTGCTGCGGCTTGCGCGGTCGCACTGCGACTGGCTGGCTGGAAGCCGCACCGCACCTTGCGTATCCCCTTGCTGTGGATACTGCATCTGTCGTATGGCTGGATTCCGGTCGGCTTCGTGCTGCTGGCGCTGGCTGCGTTGCAGGTGATTCCAGCCAGCGCCGCCTTCCATGCGCTGACTGTCGGTTCGATGGCGGGCTTGATCATCGGCATGATGACGCGCACCACGCTGGGCCATACCGGACACCTGCTCAAGGCCGGCTCGGCCGAGCTGGCGATGTATCTGCTGATCCAGGCCGGTGCCGTGGCGCGTGTGGCGGCAAGCTTCGATCTCGGCAGCCTGCGTGATACTGCACTCATCGTCAGCACGCTATGCTGGGCTGCGGCCTTTGCACTGTACGTGGCAGTGTATGCGCCGTATCTGTTGCGCGCGCGCATAGACGGTCGCGAAGGCTGACAGGGCGCGCATAGACGCGTCCGTTCTGCGGCGATTTTGATGTGGATCAAAGCCGCAATATGGGCTGATCCCTACACTGCATGCTGGTCGTGGCGCATTCCAATCCCGGAAGCAGGCGGCCGCAGGAACGTCTACCATGACAGCCTCTATCATCCCGATTACCATACTTCCCTCGGTGGAATTCGACGCCCCGCTGATCCGCAAGTTGAACCAGCTGGGACCGCGCTATACCTCTTACCCCACGGCTGACCGCTTCAGCGCTGCATTCGGCATAGACGATTATGCGCAGGCGGTAGCTGGCGTGCGCGCCAAGGCTGAAAAACGCTCGCTGTCGTTGTACCTGCATATTCCGTTTTGCAATACGGTTTGCTATTACTGCGGCTGCAACAAGATCGTCACCAAGGATCGCAGCAAGGCCGTGACCTATCTTGATTACCTGAAGCGCGAAGTGGCAATGCAGGGCAGATTATTCGCCGGCATGAACCAGATCGAGCAACTGCATTTCGGCGGCGGCACGCCTACCTATCTCTCGGATGAACAGATGGATGAGCTGATGGCACACCTGCGCCACTGGTTTGCCTTCGCGCCCGATACGGTGGGTGAATATTCGATAGAAGTCGATCCGCGCACGGTCTCGCGCGAACGCATACATACCTTGCGTCGCCAGGGTTTCAACCGCATCAGTCTGGGCGTGCAGGATTTCGATCCGGTAGTGCAAAAGGCAGTCAACCGCATCCAGCCGGAAGAGCAGACGCTGGCCATCATAGACGCTGCGCGGGAAGCTGATTTCCGCTCGGTCAGCGTTGACCTGATCTATGGCTTGCCGAAGCAGACCCTGACGACGATAGCGCAGACGCTGGGCAAGGTGATCGCCGCCAATCCTGACCGTATTGCAATTTACAACTATGCGCACATGCCGCATCTGTTCAAACCGCAGCGCCGCATCGCGGAAGAAGACTTGCCGAATGCCGATGTCAAGCTGGAAATGCTGTTTCTCTGCATACGGCGGCTCAACGAAGCCGGCTATGTTTATATCGGCATGGATCATTTTGCCAAACCTACCGACGATCTTGCGGTGGCGCAGCGGGAAGGACGTTTGCATCGCAACTTCCAGGGTTATTCGACGCATGCCGAAGCCGATCTGGTGTCTTGCGGCGTATCCGCCATCAGTGCAGTAGGGCCGACCTACAGCCAGAACGTCAAGACGCTGGATGCCTATTACGAGCACATCGACAAGGGTGAATTGCCGGTCGCACGCGGCATCAAGCTGACGGACGACGATTTGCTGCGACGCACGCTGATCCAGCGCCTGATGTGCAATTTCGAACTGTCGATGGCCGACATCGCACAGACCTATGCGATCGACTTTGCCAGCTACTTTGCACCCGAGCTGGAACAGCTGCGCATCATGCAGGACGATGGCTTAATCACGCTGGATGGAGACTGGCTACGCGTGACGCTCAAGGGGCGCCTGCTGATACGCAATATCTGCATGGTGTTCGATATCTATCTGAAGCAGAAACGCGAAATCCAGCCGGAAACGCTGCGCTATTCGAAGACGATCTGAGGCGAGGGCCATGCGCAGGGTTGGGCAGCGGCTTGGCCACCATCGTTTTTGATGTATGTCAAAGCACTTGCCGGATGGCGAACTTACACTCTGCGTCAATGAAGTCATGTTCCATTCCGGGCATGGCGGGCAGTGGGAGCAATAAATAATGGTGGTATCCGCAATACCGGTACCCGGCGTTTCAACGGTGGAATTCGATGCCAGTCAGGTGCGCAAGCTGATACAGCTTGGCCCTCGCTACACATCCTATCCAACCGTCGATTGCTTTACCGATGCGTTCAGCTATCGCGACTATCTGCAGGCAGTCGTCGGCTTGCGCACGCGCGGCAGCATGCGGCCGCTGTCGCTGTACGTCCATATCCCGTTTTGCGAGAGCGTGTGCCATTACTGCTCATGCAGCAAGATCGTCAGCCGCGATCGCACCAAGGCTGCCACCTACCTGATTTACCTCAAGCATGAAATCGAGATGCAGGGCAAGCTGTTCGCCGGCATGAACCAGATCGAGAAGCTGCATATAGGCGGCGGTACGCCGACCTATCTGAGCGATGCGCAAATGGATGACCTGATGACGCATCTGCGGCGCTGGTTCCAGTTTGCTTCGGACTCTGACGGTGAATACTCGATCGAAGTCGATCCGCGCACCGTCACGGCGGAACGCATCCATACCTTGCGCAAGCAGGGTTTCAACCGCATCAGCCTGGGCGTGCAGGACTTCGATCCGCATGTGCAAAAAGCCGTCAACCGCATCCAGTCTGAAGAAGACACCCTGAACATCATCCGTGCAGCACGCGAGGCGCGCTTTCGCTCGATCAGCATCGACCTGATTTACGGTTTGCCGAAACAGAACGTGATGACGATGGCGCAGACCCTGAGCAAGGTGATCAGTGCGGATCCGGATCGCATCGCAGTCTACAACTACGTGCACAGACCGAATATGTACAAGCCGCAGCGGCGCATCGCGGAAGAGGATCTGCCCAGCCTGGATGCGCGCCTCAACATGTTCTCGCTTTGTATCAAGCGCCTCACCGAGGCCGGCTATGTCTATATAGGCATGGACCATTTCGCCAAGGCGAACGATGACCTGGCCGTCGCGCAGCGGCAGGGCCGGTTGCATCGCAATTTCCAGGGCTATTCGACGCACGCGGAGCATAATCTGGTAGCGTTCGGCGTCTCCGCCATCAGCGCAGTGGCCGCGACTTACAGTCAGAATACCGAGACGCTGGATGAATACTATGAATCGATAGAACAGGGCGAATTGCCGATCAAGAGAGGCGCCAAACTGACCATGGACGACCTCTTGCGCCGCATCATCATCCAGATGCTGATGTGCAATTTCGAATTGTCGATTGCATCGATCGAACTGGCTTATCCGATTACGTTTAAAATGTACTTCGCGGCGGAAATGGAAAAGCTGCGCGAACTGGAGCAAAACGGCTTGCTGACCCTGGATGATGAATGGATAAGCGTGACCCCGAAGGGACGCCTGTTGATACGCAATATCTGCATGGTGTTCGATCGCTACCTGAATGCTGCCTGCGAAGCAAAAACCGGCGGGGCTCCTCCTGCAGCCGTAACCCGGCCCTTGCGCTACTCGAAAACGATTTGATGCAGATAACGCTTTGACTGGTATCAACCTTCTTCCCATCTTCATGATCGGCCTGCTCGGCGGGCTGCACTGCATAGGCATGTGCGGCGGCATCGTCAGCGCATTTTCAGCTGCATCCAGGCCCGCGCGCAGCTTCCCGGTTGCTGTCGTCGGCATCAAAAGCGTTCAAGACAACACCCAGCTATCCGTGTTCGACAATGTACTGCGCGTGCTTGCGTACAACACCGGGCGCATAGGCAGTTATGCAATTGCCGGCGCGATGGCGGGCGGCATCGCTAGCGGCGTGCGTTCGCTGTCCAGCCTGGCATCGCTGCAGATCGCCGGTTACTGGCTGGCCAACCTGATGCTGGTTGCGCTCGGCCTGTATCTGATGGATGCCTGGCGCGGCCTGGCGCGACTCGAAGCTGCAGGCCAAATCGTCTGGCGTCATATCCAGCCATTGATGAAACCCTTGCTGCCTGTCGATAGCGTACCCAAGGCGTTTGCGCTGGGCGGCTTGTGGGGCTGGCTGCCATGCGGGATGGTCTACAGCGTGCTGCTGACGGCGATGTTTACCGGCTCTGCCACCTCCGGCGCCATCGTCATGCTGGCCTTCGGCCTGGGTACCCTGCCGATGATGCTGAGCCTGGGCTTGATCGGATCGCGCCTGAAAATGTTTGCCCAGCGCCGCACCGTGCGCATCGTCTGCGGCGCGATCGTGCTGGCCTTCGGCGTGCTCGGCCTGATCCGCGCCGGCAACGGCATGTCGGCCGGCTTCATGGATGTGCTGTGTCTGACGCCGCCGGCGGCAGCGCAATGAATACCGTAATTGCCACTGCCGAGAGCGAAGAAGTTGCAGCCGCGGCGGCAAACGATTGCTATCACTGCGGCTTGCCGCTGCAGGGTGCGCAATGGAGCACCGAGATCGACCAGGTCCAGCGCGCAATGTGCTGTCCCGGTTGCCAGGCCGCCGCGCAAACCATCGTCGAGATGGGCCTCACCGATTATTACCGCACGCGTTC
>NZ_JAUSME010000224.1 GCF_030645555.1 Herminiimonas sp. | reverse complement strand
GAAGAGACCGGCACGCGCTTGCCTGTGATGATTTCGGGCACGGTGACCGACGCCTCCGGCCGTATCCTGTCGGGCCAGACGGTGCCTGCCTTCTGGAACTCGGTGCGCCATGCAAGGCCGTTGACGGTAGGCCTGAACTGCGCACTCGGTGCGGCGCTGATGCGGCCCTACGCGGAAGAACTGTCGAACATCGCCGACACCTTCATCTGCATCTATCCGAACGCCGGACTGCCCAATCCGATGTCCGATACCGGTTTCGACGAAACACCGGACGTCACCTCGTCCCTGCTGAAGGAGTTTGCTGAAAGCGGCTTCGTCAACATTGCCGGCGGCTGCTGCGGCACCACCCCGGCGCATATCAAGGCAATTGCGCAGACGGTGGCCGCCATTGCGCCGCGCAAGTTGCCGGATGTGCCGCGCGCGTTGCGCCTGTCCGGCCTGGAACCGTTTACCGTCGACGAAACCTCGCTGTTCGTGAACGTCGGCGAGCGCACCAACGTGACCGGGTCGAAAGCCTTCGCCCGGATGATCCTGAACGAGCAGTACGACGAGGCGCTGTCGGTGGCCCGCCAGCAGGTCGAGAACGGCGCCCAGATCATCGACGTCAACATGGACGAGGCAATGCTGGATTCGGTCGCGGCGATGACCCGCTTCATGAACCTGATTGCGTCCGAGCCGGACATTGCGCGCGTGCCGGTCATGATCGACTCGTCCAAATGGTCGGTGATCGAGGCCGGCCTCAAGTGCGTGCAGGGCAAGTCGGTCGTCAACTCGATTTCGATGAAGGAAGGCGAGGAAGAATTCCTGCGCCAGGCTTCATTGTGCCGCCGTTATGGCGCTGCGGTGATCGTGATGGCATTTGACGAAAAGGGCCAGGCCGACACCTTCGCGCGCAAGACCGAGATCTGCGAACGCGCTTACCGGCTGCTGGTCGATCGCGTCGGCTTCCCGCCGGAAGACATCATCTTCGATCCGAACATCTTTGCGATCGCGACCGGCATCGAGGAGCACAACAACTACGCGGTGGATTTCATCAATGCCACCCGCTGGATACGCGAGAACCTGCCCTATGCGAAGGTGAGCG
>NZ_JAUSME010000271.1 GCF_030645555.1 Herminiimonas sp. | reverse complement strand
ATGCGAAATGCCTTCCATCAGGCAGCCATCGCCGAGGAATACATAGGTGTAGTGATTGACGACATCAAAACCGGGGCGATTGAATTCAGCCGCGAGCAGTTTTTCAGTCAGCGCCATGCCGACCGCATTGGCCAAGCCCTGGCCGAGCGGGCCGGTGGTGGTTTCTATACCCGGCGTGACATCGACTTCCGGATGACCCGGCGTCTTCGAATGCATCTGGCGGAAGTTGCGGATATCGTCCATCGACAGCTCGTAACCGGTCAGGTGCAGCAAGGCGTAATGCAGCATCGAGCCATGTCCGTTCGATAATACAAAGCGATCGCGGTTGATCCATTTAGGATGGGCCGGATTGTGCGAATAATGATTCGCCCACAAAGCGACAGCGATATCCGCCATCCCCATAGGCGCGCCGGGGTGTCCGGAATTGGCCTTTTGTACTGCATCCATTGCCAGCGCACGGATTGCGTTGGCCATTTTGGTAGTCGGGAGCGTGGAAGTCATGTGATTTATAGTGATGGCGAGTCGAATAAGAAATAGAATTAATGCGGAATTAATACAGAATTAACGCAGAATCAAATGCAGCATCAATACGGGCTTGCATGCAGCCAAAAACACTTTGCTGCGAAGCCGCATATTTTACCAGAGTGAGGGCCTCAGGCTAAACCCGAATTCCCGCATTTCCTGCATTTCCTTTTAATATTAATGCCCGCAGCACCCCGATTTGCCGCAAATACATGCCGGATCGACAACCAACGGATCACAGATGCCTCGTTTTTACTGCCCCCAGCCGCTCACCATAGGCGCAACCATCATCCTGCCCGAGCATGTGGCCCATCACGTGCAAGTCGTGCGCCTGGCTGCCGGCGACCACCTCACGCTGTTCAATGGCGAGGGTGGTGAATACACAGCCACCATCAATACGGTAGAGAAAAAACGCGTCACCGCCGACATCAAGCTGTTCGAGCCGCGTGAAGTCGAACTACCCTACGCGATCACGCTGGCGCAGGCGCTGCCGGAAGCATCCAAGATGGACTGGATCATCGAAAAAGCGGTCGAACTGGGCGTGCATGCAATCCAGCCGCTGGCCTCCCAGCGTTGCGTGGTGCGCCTGTCCGCCGAACGCGCAGTTAAAAAAATGCAGCACTGGCAAGGCGTGATCGTCGCCGCCTCCGAGCAAAGCGGGCGCAACCGCCTGACGGCACTGGCCGAGCCGGTCGACGTCAACCAGTGGCTGCAGCAAAAGGACATGCACGTGCGCATTCTGCTCAGCCCGCGCGCCGAACAGTCCTTGTCCGACTGGGCCCGCCATCATCCGCCGCAATCGGTGGCCTTGATGATAGGACCGGAAGGCGGCTTTACCGACAAGGAAGAAGACCTGGCGATTGCACAGGGCGTGCTGATGCTGGCGATGGGGCCGCGCGTCTTGCGTACAGAGACAGCTGGCGTCGCGGCGGTTGCTGCTTTGAATGCGGTTTGGGGTGCGATGTAATGGATAAGCGCCGCTTGAATTTGGCGCTCACAGGCTTGAACAGGAACAGAAAAACCTCTACCACGGGTTTCAAATAGGGCCATCCAGCCATCTTAGTGGCAGGGAAACCGGGCGAAAGCATTTATAATGCAAGGTTTTGCGACGGCTTCCCACTATCGACTCCATGAAGGTATTCCGCGGACTTCCCAATGCTGCATCGCGCGCACCCTGTGCGCTGGCGATAGGCAATTTCGACGGCGTGCATCGCGGGCATCAAGCCTTGCTGGCGCGCCTGCGTGAAGTCGCGTCGGAAATGGGCGTGGAATCTGCAGTGATGACCTTCGAGCCGCATCCGCGCGAATTCTTTGCTGCGCGCGCCGGCGACCCATCGAAGGCGCCGACGCGGATCGCCAGTTTGCGCAACAAGCTGCAGTCGCTGGCCCGGGCCGGCGTCGATCGCGTGATCGTCGAACACTTCAATGCACACTTTGCCTCTCTGTCGCCGCAGGAATTCGTCGAGAAAATCCTGGTGCAGGGCTTGCATGTCAAATGGCTCATCGTCGGCGAGGATTTTTGCTACGGCGCCAAACGCGCCGGCAATGTCGCCACGCTGATAGCAGCGGGCAAGCAGTACGGCTTCCATGTGGAATCGCAGCCTACCGTGACCAGCAGCGGCACCCGTATTTCTTCATCGGCGGTGCGTCAGGCCTTGCAGGATGGCGATTTCGCCCAGGCCGCCACCTTGCTGGGCCGGCCTTACGCCATGTCCGGCCACGTCATACATGGCAAGAAGCTGGGCCGCACGATAGGTTTCCCTACGCTGAATATGCGCGTCGCCCACAAGCATCCTGCACTGTCCGGCATTTATATAGTGCAGGTGCATGGCCTGGAATCCGAGCCCTTGCCCGGCGTCGCCAGCATAGGCGTGCGCCCTACCGTCGATGACAGCGGCCGCGTGCTGCTGGAGACGCATATATTTGACTACGCCAAACAATGTTATGGCAGATTGATACAGGTCGAATTCCTGCAAAAACTGCGCGATGAAGAAAAGTACATCGACCTGCCTACACTGACCGACGCGATCGCCCGCGATGCAGTGCAGGCACGCACCTACTTCAAGCAGATAGCCGACTCGGCGACCTCCGCCACAGACCGAATTTGATGATCGAACGCACTCATTCAATACCGTTCGTTTGATCCAACTGAATACTTTATAAAAGCAGACCATGTCCGACAATACAAACAAGCCTGAAAACAAATCCGGCAAGCCGAACAAGCCAGACGCCAAACCAGCCAGCAAGTATCCGGTCAACATGACCGATACGCCTTTCCCTATGCGCGGCGATCTCGCCAAACGCGAGCCGCAATGGGTCAAGCAATGGCAGGATAAAAAGATTTACGAAAAAATCCGCGAGGCAGCAAAAGGCCGTCCGAAGTTCATCCTGCATGACGGCCCACCGTATGCCAACGGCGATATTCACCTGGGTCACGCGGTCAACAAGATCCTGAAAGACATCGTCGTCAAGTCACAAACGCTGGCCGGCTTCGATGCGCCGTTTGTACCGGGCTGGGATTGTCACGGCATGCCGATCGAAATCCAGATCGAAAAACTGTATGGCAAAAACCTGCCAACCGCTGACGTATTGACCAAGGCCCGCGCTTACGCGACCGAACAGGTCGAACGCCAGAAAAAAGATTTCATCCGACTCGGCGTTTTGGGCGAATGGGACAATCCTTACCTGACCATGGCGTATGGCAATGAAGCCGACGAGTTGCGTGCGCTCGGTACGCTGCTGGAAAAAGGTTATGTCTACCGCGGCTTGAAACCGGTCAACTGGTGTTTCGATTGCGGTTCTGCATTGGCAGAAGCGGAAGTTGAATATCAGGACAAACGCGACCCGGCGATCGATGTCGGCTTTGCGTTTGCGGAACCGGCCAAAGTTGCAGCTGCATTCAGCCTGCCTGCACTGCCAACTGAAAATGGTTTTGTCGTGATCTGGACCACCACACCGTGGACCATTCCATCGAACCAGGCTTTGAACGTACATCCTGAATTGCAATACGCATTGGTCGAAACGTCGCGTGATGAAAAACCACTGTTGCTGATCCTCGCAGCCGATTTGGTCGAAGCAAGTTTGGCGCGTTACAAACTGGAAGGCAAAGTCATTGCCACCTGCGCCGGTGCAGCACTCGAAGGTATACGCTTCAAGCATCCACTCGCATCGCAAGACGCCGGCTACGATCGCACTTCGCCGGTTTATCTGGCCGACTACGTCGCAGCCGATAGCGGTACCGGCATCGTTCACTCTGCACCTGCCTACGGTATCGAAGATTTTATTTCATGCAAAGCGCATGGCTTGAAGGATGACGAGATCATCACGCCTGTGATGGGCGACGGCAAGTTCGCATCGACACTGCCATTGTTCGGCGGCCTGACCATCTGGGAAGCATCGAAACCGATCTGCAACGCATTGACTGCGGCTGGTGCATTGTTTGAACTAAAGATGTTCGACCACAGCTACATGCATTGCTGGCGTCATAAAACGCCGATCATTTATCGCGCGACTTCGCAATGGTTTGCCGGCATGGATCTGACGCCGAAAGACGGCGGCCCAACTTTGCGTGAAACTGCATTGAAAGGTATTTCCGAAACCAAGTTTTTCCCGGACTGGGGTCAAGCACGTTTGCACGGCATGATCGCGAATCGTCCTGACTGGACGCTGTCGCGTCAACGTCAATGGGGCGTCCCAATGGCATTCATCGTGCACAAGGAAACCGGCGCACTGCATCCACGCACGCCTGAGTTGCTGGAACAAATCGCCAAGCTGATTGAAAAGAGCGGCATCGACGCATGGCTGACACTGGAGCTGAAAGATCTGCTCGGTGACGAAGCGGCGATGTACCAAAAGAACAAGGACACGCTGGATGTCTGGTTCGATTCCGGCACGACGCACCAAACAGTATTGCGCGGCTCGCACAAGGAACAACTGGCCTTCCCTGCTGACTTGTATCTGGAAGGCTCGGATCAGCATCGCGGCTGGTTCCATTCTTCGCTGCTGACTTCGTCGATGTTGAACGGTCATCCTCCGTACAAGGCATTACTGACGCACGGCTTTACCGTCGATGGCGAAGGCAAGAAGATGTCGAAGTCGCTAGGCAATACACTGGCACCGCAAAAGATTTCCGACACCTTGGGTGCAGACATTTTGCGCCTGTGGATTGCGTCCACCGATTACACCGGTGAGTTGTCGATCTCTGACGAAATTCTGAAACGTGTGACGGAAAGCTATAGACGCATCCGCAACACGCTGCGTTTCCTGATGTCGAACACAACAGACTTCAACGCGGCCACCGATCTGGTGCCGGTTGCCGACATGCTGGAAATCGATCGCTATGCGATTGCGCAAATGAATGCGCTGCAGGCAGAGATCGTCGCGCATTACAGCGTGTATGAATTCCATCCGATCACATCCAAGCTGCAAATGTACTGCTCGGAAGATCTGGGCGGCTTCTATCTCGACATCCTGAAGGATCGCCTCTACACCAGCGGCGTGACTTCACATGCGCGTCGTTCGGCACAAAGCGCGATCTGGTATCTGACGCAATCGCTGCTGCGCTTGATGGCACCGGTGTTGTCTTTCACCGCAGAAGAAGCCTGGGTCATTTTTGCGGGTGATAAAGCGGGCGACACGATCTTCACGCAAACACATTACGCATTGCCGAAAGTTGCAGATGGCGAAGCACTGCTGGCCAAGTACACCTTGCTGCGTGAAGTACGCAACAACGTCACCAAGCAGCTGGAAGAAGTACGTGTCGCTGGCAGCATTGGTTCATCGCTGCAGGCGGAAGTCGCACTGAAGGCCAGCGGCGACAAGTTTGCCGCGCTGGCCAGCCTGGACGACGATCTGAAGTTTGTACTGATCACTTCACAAGCCAGCGTCGTCCAGGTGGCAAGTGCAGAAGAGGAAACTGTCCTCGTCACGCCATCGGCGGCACAAAAATGCGAGCGCTGCTGGCACTATCGCGCCGATGTAGGGTCACATGCTGAGCATGAAGGATTGTGCGGCCGTTGCGTCGCCAACCTGTTTGGCAAAGGCGAAGCACGCCGCTTTGCATAACCTGGCCTGAACCATACGCGAAAGAACAGATGACGACACATACTTCAACACATACAGGCATCGCACGCTGGCTGGGCATCGCG
>NZ_JAUSME010000223.1 GCF_030645555.1 Herminiimonas sp. | reverse complement strand
GAAGAGATGCATGGCGCCGATGACTTCTGGATCGCGATGCGTGAGCAGAGCAATGAATTCTTTACGCAATCGAATGTGCTGTGGCGTCTGTCGCTGCCATCGACCGCAACGCCTGTAGCGCTGGCTGGCGAACAGTTGATTGAATGGGGCGGTGCGCAGCGCTGGTTGCGCTCTGACGCAACGGCTGCAGTCGTGCGCGCGGCAGCGCTCAAGGCGGGTGGCCATGCAACGCTGTTCCGCGGTGGCGACAAGGATGTTGGCGTGTTCCAGCCACTGGCGCCTGCAGTCGGCCGTATCCACCAGAACTTGAAAAACACGTTTGATCCTGCAGGCATATTCAATCCGGGGCGCATGTATGCGTCGTATTAGTCTTTACGCATCCCTTTTTGCGCCTGCGGCCTCGACCGTGCAGCAACGACTAGACAGAAAATTGTAGGACTCCATGCAAACCAACTTAGCAGATTTCATCAAAGACACGCGCGAAGGCAGGGAAGCGGATGCGATTTTGCGCAGCTGTGTCCATTGCGGCTTCTGTACCGCGACCTGCCCGACCTATCAATTGCTGGGCGATGAACTCGACGGCCCGCGCGGTCGTATCTATCTGATCAAGCAAGTGCTGGAAGGCAAAGAGGCCACGGCCAAAACGCAATTGCATCTGGATCGTTGCCTGACTTGCCGCAATTGTGAAACGACTTGTCCATCCGGCGTGCAGTATGGCCGCCTGATCGATATCGGCCGCAAGGTGGTGGCAGACCAGGTGTCTTATCCGCTGCCGCAGAAGCTGGTGCGCACCGCGCTGAAGGAAGTGTTGACGCGCAAATGGTTGTTTACCCCTGCGATGAAGACAGGGCAGCTGTTCCGTCCACTCCTGCCGAAGTCGCTGCAAAACAAGGTGCCGGCCAGGCAGGACGCCGGCGTATGGCCGACGCGCGTGCATGCACGCAAGATGGTGTTGCTCGATGGTTGCGTGCAGCCAGCGATGGGGCCGAATATCAATGCGGCAACCGCACGCGTATTCGATGCGCTGGGCGTGCAACTGGTGATTGCACCCAAGGCAGGTTGCTGCGGTGCGATCCGCCATCATTTGAATGATCATGAAGGTGCGCTGGACGATATGCGGCGCAATATCGATGCATGGTGGCCGCTGGCCGAGGCGGGTGCGGAAGCGATCGTGATGACCGCGTCCGGCTGCGGTGCAACGGTCAAGGACTATGGCCATTTGCTGGCGCATGATCCAGTGTATGCAGAAAAAGCGCAGCGCATTTCCGATCTGACCAAAGACTTGAGTGAAATCCTGCCGGCCTTTGAAGCTGAACTGGAAGGGACGCTGAAAGGAAAAATCAGCAAGCGCGTGGTTTATCATCCGCCTTGCACCCTGCAGCACGGTCAGCAAATCCGTGGCAAGGTCGAAGGCGTGTTGCGCGCCGCCGGTGTGGATGTGCAGTTATGTGCGGACAGTCATTTGTGCTGCGGCTCTGCCGGCACATATTCGGTGCTGCAATCCAGTCTGTCGTATCAGTTGCGCGACAATAAGCTGGCCAATTTGCAGGCAACCAAGCCCGACATGATCGTCTCGGCCAACATCGGTTGCCTGACGCATTTGCAGTCCGGTACCGATACGCCAGTCAAGCACTGGATAGAATTGATAGACCACGCCTTGTCCGCTTGAACCGGATCAGCCAATAAAAAACGCCGGGGTGCAGTTCATTCCCCGGCGTTTTTTATTGGACTCAGATATTTCATTCAGCCAGCAGCGTATTGATATCGGTGATCAGGCTTTGCGGGCTGGTTTGCGGCGCATAGCGCTTGTACACAGTACCGTCCTTGCGGATCAGGAATTTGGTGAAATTCCATTTGATCTTTTCGCTGCCTAGCAGGCCGGGTGCAGCCTGCCGTAGATATTTGAAGAGCGGATCGGCGTGGTCGCCATTGACTTTTATTTTCGCAAACAGCGGAAATGACACGCCATAATTGCTTTCGCAGAATGAGCTGATTTCTTCTGCATCCCGCGGTTCCTGATTGTGGAACTGGTCGCAGGGAAAACCCAGCACTTCGAGGCCGCGGCCGTGGAGCTGTTGATATACCGCTTCCAGTTTTTTGTATTGCGGTGTGAATACGCATTCACTGGCAGTATTGACGATCAACAATACCTTGCCGCGATATTGCGCCAGGTCTATCGGTTTGCCCGCCAGATTGCTGGCGGTGAAATCGTAAACCTTGGTCACACGATGCCCAGATGCTCGGTGCCCTTGCTCAAATCGCGATGTTGCGCTTCCTTGCCATGCAGTTTGATCGACAGCCGCAAGTCATTGACCGAGTCGGCATTGCGCAATGCATCTTCGTATGAAATTTTCCCTGCCTCGTACAAATCGAATAGCGCCTGATCGAAAGTCTGCATGCCGAGCTCGCGCGACTTCTTCATGATTTCCTTGATTTCATGCACGTCGCCCTTGAAGATCAAGTCGGAAATCAGCGGTGAATTCAACATGATCTCGACGGCGACGCAGCGGCCCTTGGTATCCTTGAGCGGAATCAGGCGTTGCGAAATCATCGCTTTCAGATTCAGTGACAGGTCCATCAGCAATTGCTGGCGTCGCTCTTCAGGGAAGAAGTTGACGATGCGGTCGAGCGCCTGATTCGAACTGTTGGCATGCATGGTCGCCAGACAGAGATGACCTGTTTCGGCAAAGGCAATCGCATAATCCATCGTTTCACGATCGCGGATTTCACCGATGAAAATGACGTCGGGCGCCTGCCGCAGGGTATTCTTCAGCGCAATGCCCCAGCCTTCGGTATCGACGCCGATTTCACGTTGCGTGATGATGCAGTTCTTGTGTGGATGGACGTATTCGACCGGATCTTCGATCGTGATGATGTGACCGTAACTGTTTTCATTGCGATAGCCGAGCATCGCGGCGAGCGTGGTCGATTTGCCCGAGCCGGTGGCGCCGACCATGATGACCAGACCGCGTTTCGTCATCACGACATCTTTCAGCGATTCCGGTACGCCTATCTCTTCAATTTTCGGAATCGCAGTGGTGATGGTGCGCAAGACCATACCGACGCGACTTTGCTGCACGAATGCAGAAACGCGGAAACGGCCTATGCCGCCCGGGCTGATTGCGAAGTTGCATTCCTTGCTCGCCTCGAATTCCGCTGCCTGCTTGTCGCTCATGATTGCGCGCGCCAGTTCGACGGTGTGGGTGGCCGTGAGCGGCTGATTCGATACCTGCGTCATCTTGCCATCTATCTTGAAGGCAGGCGGGAAATCGGCGGTGATGAAAAGATCGGAGCCGTTCTTGCTGAGCATCAGGCGCAGCAAGTCGTACATGAATTTGGTAGCCTGATCGCGTTCCATGGTGATCCTTTTCTTATTCGATTCTGTCAGCCGTAAGTCTTAGGCGTTCTCTGCTCGCGTGTTCGATCTTGACGCGTGCAGCTTAAGCGGATACTCACCCCACCTTGCAGCGTGCAGGCTGCTCGGATTCTTGCTGCGCAAGGCATGCCTTGCGAAATCCCGCACTCATCCCGGGAAATTGTCTGGCGTCTTGGCTGCAGAGCGCGCTACCGCATTCGAAATCACATTGCGCTTGACCAGTTCGGTCAGGTTGCTGTCGAGCGTCTGCATGCCGACGTTGGCGCCGGTCTGGATCGCCGAATACATCTGTGCGATTTTCGCTTCGCGTATCAGGTTGCGTATCGCCGGTGTGCCGAGCATGATTTCATGGGCAGCGACGCGGCCGGTGCCATCCTTGGTCTTGAGCAGTGTTTGCGAGATGACGGCTTGCAGGGATTCTGACAGCATCGCACGCACCATTTCCTTTTCATCGCCGGGGAAGACGTCGATGATACGGTCTATGGTTTTTGCCGCAGACGAGGTATGCAGGGTGCCGAACACCAGATGGCCGGTTTCTGCCGCGGTCAGGGCAAGGCGTATCGTTTCCAGGTCACGCAATTCGCCAACCAGTACCACGTCCGGATCTTCGCGCAAGGCCGAGCGCAAGGCGTTTTCGAAGGAATGTGTATGCGGGCCGACTTCGCGCTGGTTGATCAGGCATTTTTTCGAATCGTGCACAAACTCGATAGGATCTTCTATCGTCAGTATGTGTGCATATTCATTTTCATTGACGTGATTGACCATCGCCGCCAGCGTGGTCGATTTACCGGAGCCGGTGGGACCGGTGACCAGGACCAGGCCGCGCGGCTTCAGGGAGAGGTCGGCAAAAATCTTGGGGGTGTGCAAATCTTCCAGGCTCAACACCTTGGAAGGAATAGTACGCAGCACGGCAGCCGCGCCGCGATCCTGGTTGAAGGCGTTGACGCGGAAGCGCGCCAGGCCGGGAATGGCAAATGAAAAATCGACTTCCAGTCTCTCTTCATACGCTTTGCGCTGGCCATCGTTCATGATGTCATAGATCATGCTATGTACATCCTTGTGATCCAGCGGCGGCAAATTGATGCGGCGTACGTCGCCATGCACGCGGATCATCGGTGGCAGGCCGGCTGATAAATGCAAATCGGATGCTTTATTCTTGACCGAGAACGCGAGTAGTTCTGAAATGTCCATTTATAATCCCTGAGCCTGCTTGATAAGAGGTAGAGCAAGAGTGCCAACATCCGATCGCGATACTGAAAGGTGTCGTGTCTGTTTAATAATGCTTTAAAGAACTTTGATTATGTCTGTAATACGTCAAAACTTGCAAGCTGTGCGTCAACGGATTACTACAGCTGCAGACAGCGCGCAACGCGACGTGCATGCGATAGACTTGCTGGCCGTCTCCAAGACCTTCGGTGCGGATGCCGTGATCGCGGCGGCTGAGGCCGGGCAGCGCGCCTTTGGTGAAAATTACCTGCAGGAAGCACTGGATAAAATCGCCGCAGTCCGCGCCACGCGCCCCGATCTGGCGCTGGAATGGCATTTCATCGGGCCTATCCAGAGCAACAAGACGCGACCGATTGCCGAACACTTCGACTGGGTGCATTCGGTCGACAGGGAAAAGATTGCGCAACGGCTTTCCGAGCAGCGTCCGGCGCACTTGCCGCCCTTGAATGTCTGCCTGCAAGTCAATATCAGCGGTGAAGCGAGCAAGAGCGGCGTATTGCCGGCCGATGCGCTGGCTGTGGCAAAAGCGATCGCCGCCTTGCCACGCCTGCGTTTGCGTGGCTTGATGGCGATACCCGAAGCCGAAGGCGATGAAGCGCAACAGCGCGCACCGTTTCGCCAGCTGCATGTATTGTTCGATCAATTGTGCGCAGCGGGCTTGCAACTGGATACACTTTCTATGGGCATGTCGGCCGACATGACGGCCGCGATTGCCGAAGGCGCTACTATCGTGCGGATAGGATCTGCAATATTTGGAACAAGGAATTATGCAAAATAATCTGAAAATAAGTTTTATCGGCGGCGGCAACATGGCTGCCGCGTTGATTGGCGGCCTGGCTGGAAAATTGACTGCCGCAGGCAATATCCATGTGGTCGACATCAATGTCGATGCGCTGGCCAGACTGCATGCGCAGTTCGGCGTGACGACGGCAACGCAGATCGATGCCACGCTGGCGGCCAGCGATGTCATCGTGCTGGCCGTCAAGCCGCAACAGATGAAAGATGTGGTGGCGCAGCTGGTGCCGCATATCAAGGCGCAATTGGTGCTGTCTATCGCCGCCGGCATACGTGCGTCGGATTTGTCGCGCTGGCTGCATGGGCACAATGCGATCGTGCGCACGATGCCGAATACGCCGGCATTAATAGGCAAGGGCATCACCGGCATGGTGGCAACCGCCGGTGTCAGCGACGTGCAGCGCGCGGCAGCCGATGCGATCTTGCGCGCAGTGGGAGACACGGTGTGGCTCGATGATGAAAAGCTGATCGATCCGGTGACCGCCGTATCCGGCAGCGGCCCGGCCTACGTGTTTTATTTTATCGAAGCGATGCAGCAAGCCGCGCAGGAAATGGGTTTGACTGCAGAGCAGGGCAATGCGCTGGCGATCTCCACCTTTGTCGGCGCGGCGCAACTGGCGGCGCAAGCCACCGATCCAGTCTCTGTATTGCGCGAGCGCGTGACATCGAAAGGCGGCACCACCTATGCGGCGCTGACCAGCATGGAAGAAAGTGGCGTCAAGCAGGCGATCATCACCGCGATGAAAGCGGCAGCGGCGCGCGGGCAAGCCTTGGGCGCAGAGTTCGGGCGCGATTGAGCGCTTGCTTCAAGCATGCACGCCAAGCGGGCAGTCGCTTGCCGGCGCGCGGATAGCCTCTCCCCTTAAAGCAGAACAGGCCGTATGTGCGCTAGCAACATACGACCTGTTCGCAAGTCATGACGACAGTTAATTACTGAAGATGATCTGCGCGATGATGCCGGTTGTGATGGCGATCAGGACGTAATCCGGTCCTGTCTGTACCCAATGA
>NZ_JAUSME010000214.1 GCF_030645555.1 Herminiimonas sp. | reverse complement strand
GAAAGAAAGCACGGTAGGTGCGAAATCGCTGGATGTATTGCCGGCGAATGCACGTGCCTATATCGATCGCATAGAAAAACTGGTCGGCGTGCCTATTGACATGATCTCCACCGGTCCTGATCGTGAAGAAACGATCGTGTTGCGTCATCCATTCAAGTAAGACTGACACAAGCAGCCGGTGGCATGATGCCTGAATCAAGCGACCAGGATTTGTGGGTTACATGGGATCAATATCACCATGCAATCGAACGCCTGGCGCTTCTGGTACATGAATCCGGCTGGAAGTTTGACCAGGTCTTGTGCCTGGCCCGCGGCGGCTTGCGCCCCGGCGATGTATTCTGCCGCATTTTCGATGTCCCACTGGCGATACTGGCGACCAGTTCATATCGCGAAGAAGGCGGCACGGTACAAGGCGCGCTCGATATCGCCAAACACATCACGATCACCAGGGGCACACTGGGCGGCAAGGTATTGCTGCTCGATGACCTGGCCGATTCCGGCGTGACGCTGGAAAAAGTGCAGCGCCATCTGGCCGAACAGTTTCCTGCCGTGACTGAAGTGAAGTCTGCCGTCATCTGGTACAAGGCTTGCTCATCAGTCAAACCGGATTTCTATCTCGATTACCTTCCCAGCAATCCGTGGATACATCAACCGTTTGAAGAATACGATCGCTTGCGTCCGCAGCAATTGGCGGCACGCTTAAAAAATTCGATCTGAAGCGTAGCGTGTAGTGATGCAGTCATTTATTGCGTGCAGTATTTGCAGGCAATACAGTTCCTGCAAAAATCGCCGGGCAAAACGCCGTGCAAAAATATATGGGGAAAAATCGGGATAGAACAGGTGGCAGAATAAATCGCCATTTGAATAAGAAAAAGCCCGTTGACGAATCAACGGGCTTTTAATAACTTGGTGCCCACGGAGGGACTCGAACCCCCACACCTTGCGGCACATGGACCTGAACCATGCGCGTCTACCAATTCCGCCACGTGGGCCTACAGAAAGAGGAGCAGTATAGCGGAAATCAGATGGAAGTCAATCAGGTTATGCAATGAAATTGCATAATTACTGACTTATCATGCAAACATCGTCACGGTCCGTTACACTGACCCCTGTTCCAACAACAATTAACTGAAACAGCTTTTGAGCCAATATTCTTATACCATTCCCAGCCGCGAGGAAATTCTCGGCATATTACGCACGGCGACCAGTTCGCACGATGCGCCATCCCTTGCCACCGCTCTCGGCGTAAAGCCTGACGAGATGGACGGCCTCATGCGCCGCCTGAATGCCATGGAGCGCGATGGGCAGATCAAGCCTGATCGCGACGGCAATTATCAACTCGCGCATACATCCAACTTCATTGAGGGCCGCGTCAGCAGTCATCGCGACGGCTTCGGCTTTCTGATCCCGGATGATGCCAGTGCAGATATCTTCCTGCCTGAAAAAGAAATGCAAAAAGTGCTGCATGGTGACCGCGTGCAAGCGCGCATCATCGGCACCGACCGCCGCGGTCGTCCGGAAGGCAGCATCGTTGAAGTCGTTGCGCGTGCCAACACACATGTGATCGGCCGCCTGCTCAATGAAAACGGCGTGTGGGTGATTGCCCCCGAAGACCAGCGCATCGGCCAGGACATCATGCTGTCCGGCTCTCCGGGCAATGCCAAAACAGGTCAGGTCGTCAGTGTAGAACTGACCGAGCAGCCTTCGCGCTTCAGCCAGCCGGTCGGCAAGATCGTTGAAGTGCTGGGCGATATAGATGATCCCGGCATGGAAATCGAGATAGCCGTGCGCAAGTACGGCGTGCCGCACGAATTTTCTGAAGAAGCAAAAAAAGCCGCCGCCAAACTGCCGAGCGAAGTACGTGCGATTGATTTGCACGAGCGCGTCGATTTGCGCGATGTGCCGCTGGTCACGATCGATGGTGAAGATGCCCGCGACTTCGATGATGCAGTGTATTGCGAACCATGCAAAATCGGTCGCGCTGACGGCTTCCGCCTGATCGTTGCAATTGCCGATGTCAGCAATTACGTGAAGCCGAACGAGCCGCTCGACGTCGATGCACTGGAACGCAGTACCTCGGTGTATTTCCCGCGCCGCGTGATACCGATGCTGCCGGAAAAACTCTCTAATGGCTTGTGCTCGCTCAATCCCGGCGTCGACCGCCTGACGCTGGTTTGCGATGCAGTGATCACGACCAAGGGCGAGATCAAGGCCTATCAATTCTATCCGGCGGTGATACATTCCGCCGCGCGCCTGACCTATACGGAAGTGGCCAGCGTGCTGGGCAACACCAAGGGCCTAGAAGCCTCGAAGCGCGCCACGCTGGTGCCGCACCTGCTGAACCTGCAGGCTGTGTACCATGCCTTGCTGCAGGCGCGTCTGGCACGTGGTGCGATCGATTTTGAAACGACAGAAACGTATATCGTTTGCAATGAAGTCGGCAAGATAGAACAGATACTGCCGCGCACCCGCAATGAAGCGCACAAGCTGATTGAAGAATGCATGCTGGCAGCCAATGTGTGTGCCGCCGATCTGCTCGAACGTCACAAGCACCCCAGCCTGTATCGCGTGCATGCCTTGCCGACCAAGGAAAAACTGACACAGGTACGGACCTTCCTGAAACAGGTAGGTTTGCATCTGGGCGGCGGCGACAAGCCGAGTGCATCCGATTATGCGGAGCTGATGCCGAAGATCAAATTGCGGCCCGATGCCTTGCTGCTGCAAACGATGCTGTTGCGCTCGATGCAGCAGGCTGTCTACAGCCCGGAAAACATCGGTCACTTCGGTCTGTCGTATGAAGCCTATGCCCATTTCACCAGCCCGATCCGTCGTTATCCGGATTTGCTGACGCATCGCGCAATCAAGGCGATCCTGCAAGGCAAGCGTTATACGCCTAAAGGCATGGATACGAGTGGCTTGAATACGATGCTGTCACCCGCAGCACGCAAAAAACATGCGCAGGACAAGGCCGAAGGCAAGCAAAAAACCGAAGGCGAACTGGCGATCTGGGATGCACTGGGCGTTCACTGTTCGGCCAACGAGCGGCGCGCCGACGAGGCATCGCGCGACGTCGAAGCCTGGCTCAAATGCTATTTCATACGCGACAAGCTGGGCGAGGAATTCACCGGCGTGATTTCCGGCGTTGCCACCTTCGGTATTTTCGTGCAACTGGATTCGCTGTTCATCGAAGGCATGGTCCACGTGACCGAGCTGGGTGCGGATCACTTCAAGTTCGATGAGTCCAGACACGAGTTGCGTGGTGAACGTACCGGCATGCGCTATCAATTGACGGATCGCGTCACGGTGCAGGTCAGTCGCGTCGATCTTGATGCGCGCAAAATCGATTTGCGTCTGGTGACCGAGCCGGGCATACGCACGGTCTTGAAAAACGAAGCGCGTCGTGCGGATACCGAACATCAGTCACGCACGCAAAGAACCGAGCAAAAAGGCGCGAAGAAGACTGCGGCAAAGACTAGTGATATCGGCGCAGCACCGGCGAAAAAAGCCGGGGCCAAGCGTCCGCCCGCCACACCCAACAAGCAACGCGCACCTGCAGTAAAACCAAGCAAGAAGAAACGATAAAAATGAAGAGCAAGATGATTTTCGGCTTTCACGCCGTGACGGCGCGCTTGCGCCATGAAGCCTCTTCGGTAGAAGAAATTTACATCGACGCCAGCCGTCACGATCAGCGCATGAAGGACTTGATCCGCGCCGCCGAAGCCGCCAAGGTACGCATCATTGCAGCCGATGATGCACGTCTGAGCAGCATAGTCGGCACACGCCGCCATCAGGGCGTGGTCGCCAAGGCGGGTGAGTTGTCGCTGGCACGTAATCTGGATGAATTGCTCGATGCTATCGATGGCCCGCCGCTGTTGCTGGTGCTCGACGGTATTACCGACCCGCATAACCTCGGCGCCTGCCTGCGTGTGGCCGATGGCGCCGGTGCGCATGCCGTGATCGCGCCCAAGGACCGTGCAGTCGGCTTGAATGCGACTGCAGCCAAGGTCGCCAGCGGTGCTGCCGATACCGTTCCCTACATCACGGTAACGAATCTGGCACGTACGCTGCGCGAGCTCAAGGAACGCGACATACTGTTGATCGGCACCACCGACGATGCAGAAAAAGGCTTGTACGACGCCGACTTCTCCGGCCCTGCGGCATTGGTAATGGGTTCGGAAGGCGAGGGCATGCGTCGCCTGACGCGCGAGACTTGCGATGTGCTGGTCAGCATCCCGATGTTCGGCTCGGTTGAAAGCCTGAACGTATCGGTCGCTTCGGGCGTGTGCCTGTTCGAGGCGCGTCGCCAGCGTATCGCGAGCGGTTCCTAGCAAATCGAATGATCGGTGGCATCTGTCTGGATGCAACCGATCATTCCGCACATCGCCTTACTTCCGGCTTGTCATAACAGGCTAATATTGCGTTTCCACGCACCTATACATATTCATTTACTCCATGTTCAGTCGCCTTCGTGAAGATATCGCCAATATTATGGCTCGCGACCCGGCAGCGCGCAGCGCCTGGGAAGTCCTGACTTGCTATCCAGGCCTGCATGCGATCGTCATGCATCGCTGGGCAAAATGGTTCTGGACTTATGATTTCAAATGGATGGCGCGTTTTACATCGCACATTGCACGCGGTTTGACGGGTATTGAAATCCACCCAGGCGCAACCATAGGGCGTCGCGTCTTCATAGACCACGGTTTTGGCGTGGTGATAGGCGAGACTGCCGTGATCGGTGACGAATGCACGATTTATCAAGGCGTGACGCTGGGTGGCACCTCCTTGAGCAAGGGGGCCAAGCGCCATCCGACGCTGGCCAAGGGCGTGATCATCGGTGCCGGCGCCAAGGTGCTGGGCTCGTTTACGGTCGGTGAAGGCGCCAAGATAGGTTCCAATGCGGTCGTCGTGAAGGAAGTGCCGGCTGGCGCGACTGCGGTCGGCAATCCCGCGCGCATTATTTTGAAAGACACCAATGTGCGCGATGAAACTGCGGCAAGAATTTTTGCTGCATACGGCGTGACGCCGGATCGCGACGATCCTCTGTCGATAGCCTTGCATGGCTTGATCGACAACGCCGCGACGCAGGAACACCAGATCGAAAAGATACTGGCCGCGTTGAAGCACTCCGGCATCATTTGCGAGACGCTCGTCTCTACAGAAAAATTTGATCCCGACCAGTTGAACAAGCTGGTCGAATAAAAGCCTGCCCATGAATGATGAATCAAGCGCCGTCGTATCGACCGATGCGGCGCAACTGTTACTCCTCGATGCCCATGAAATCCGCGTGCTGGCGGTGTTGGCCGAAAAGGAAGCGCTGACGCCGGACAGTTACCCCATGTCCATCAATGCGCTCACCAATGGCTGCAATCAGTTGACCAGCCGCGATCCTGTCATGGCGATGAGTGATGAGGATGTGCAGCAAACGCTGCAGCGCCTGATACAGGAAAAATTCGTCACCGAAGTCAATCAGGCCGGTGCGCGCGTTGCGAAGTATCAGCATCGGATGCGCATGAAATGGTCGCTGGAACAGGACAAGCTGGCAGTGCTGACTATCCTGATGCTGCGTGGCATACAGACTGCCGGCGAAATCCGTACGCGTTCCGGCCGCCTGCATGATTTTGCTTCTGTCGCCGATGTTGAAGCAGCCTTGCAATTCCTGATCGACAAATATCCGCCTCTGGTAGCCCGCTTGCCGCGCACGCCCGGCACCAAGGAAGCGCGTTATGCGCCTTTGCTGTCCGGTGAAGTCTTTGCTGAAGCGCAGGAAGCTGCGCCTGGATTGCAGGGCGTTGCGGCTGGAACGCCAAGGCAGGATCGCATCGCGCAGCTGGAAGTGGAAGTCAGCACATTGAAAGCAGAGGTCGCTGCGCTGGCTGCGCAGTTTCAGCAATTCAGGCAGAAGTTTGAATAAACTGTCCCGGCTGATGTTGGCAGCCGGCTAGCCTGCGATTGTCTTTCCATCCAGACCGCAGCGTGTGATTTTTCCGCTGGCATCCAGCGCCAGCCAGTCGCCGCGCGGCACATCTCCATCCAGATTCCAGTCT
>NZ_JAUSME010000213.1 GCF_030645555.1 Herminiimonas sp. | reverse complement strand
GAAGCAATAAAGCGCGCAGCTTATAGAAGTAGTGGCTATCCATACGTTCGATACGTATTTTCTATAAAGGCTAGGCGCTATTGCTATGTTATTTGAACCACCACTCAGACCAGTCCTGCACCAATCCAGCCAAGCGTTCATATCCATGCTTACCCGGATGAGCGAAATCATTGGCTATCGCTTCCTTCAGCCAGTGTTCATCTTTGCGCAAAACTTCAAACACAGACAAGTACGGAACATTCAGTGTTGCGGCCAGTCCGGCAAACTGTTTGTCGAGGTTTTCAACGCGGCGATTGTGCGCGCTATCAGGCATCGGAGGTGAGCCTACCATCAAGACTTTGTAACTTGATGAAGCGGTGCGCAAGATGCTCTGGAAGTTTGCAAGGCTTTCTTCTTCAGATACGCGCTGCACACCTTCAAAAATAAATGTGTCGTTGACGCCAAATGAGAACACTACGAGTGCTTCGCAATCGGCCGGCAATCTTGCCGCACATTCCTGTTGCCAGCGCGCTGCAATATCGCGGCTGGTGTCGCGGCGGATGCCGAGGTTGTAGTGGGTAATATTGATGCCGCGAGCTATCGCATCTTGCGTAACACGACCAGCCCAGCCTAAACAGAGCGGATCGCCGGTGCCTTGTACGAATGAATCGCCGACAAAGCAGATGCGGTGATCGATTGCTGCTTTTGATTTGAGATTGCTCACAGGCGCGCTTGATGAAAGATCAGTGGAAGTAGATTCTGCTTATCTCACACCTAGGTGCGAAGTATGAATTATCAATAATACACAATTGGAAAGTGTTCTTTTACTGGCTGATTGTGATCTAATCAAAGTAGCTCAACTACTGTATTCCCTAAATTAAATGTCAAAAAATTTCTTTATCAAAAAATGCAAGGCCAAAACTTCGCTTGGTTTTGAAGTCGGGATAGAAGAAGGCGAGTATGCAGTGATCGGAGATGAGCCTGACCTGAGCGCTGTCAAGCTGAAAGGGAAGAATCTGTATGAGATCAAGCATTCCGAATTCCAGAGGTTGAAACAGCAGAATTTGGCTGTCCCGCAGCCCTGATAAACGATGACATTTAACTTTTGCTCAATACGGACACTGCTGTGCAGTGCCGCTTGGCGTAAGCGTTAGGACTTGCATGTCTGACTTCTACTCACCAGAGCCTGCCCCTGGCAGTCCGCGATTGCTGCTTTGGCCTGGCATGTGCTCACAGGCGCGTCTGATGCAAGATCAGTCGAAGTAAGTCCGCGCCATTTCAAAACGCGATGCAAAGTAGCGGTTGTCCATGCGCTCTATGCGCACTTTCCCTTTGCTTGATGGCGCGTGTATGAAGCGGCCGTCGCCTATGTAGACGCCGACGTGCGAGAACGGCCGGTTCAGGGTGTTGAAGAAAACCAGATCGCCGGGACGCAGGGTGCGCGGATCTATTTCTTTGCCGCGACGTGCGATGTCGGCGGCGCTGCCGGATACTTTGAGGTCTAGGGCCTGGCGATAGATGTAAGACACCATGCCGCTGCAATCGAGGCCGGCTTCCGGGTTCTTGCCGCCGAACTGGTAGCCGGTGTCTATCATGCCCATCGCGTAGAGCGCGACTTCATTGCCCTTTTCGCTGACAGGCTGCGGCTCATACCGGATGGCTTGCGCGGCCTGCCGCTTCACAGGTGTTGATGTGCCGCAGGCCGCGAGTATCGATGCGGTCAGCAGCGCGAGACATATCCCGCGCAAGCTTGCCACTCCGATCTGTAGGCCTCGCAGCATCATCAATCCGCTCAGCTTTTCAACTGCGTCAGCACATCGGACAGCATCGCGATCATTTGATCGATCTCTTCATACGTCACATTCAATGCGGGCATGAAGCGCAGCAGGTCAGGGCGTGGCGAATTGAGCAGCAAGCCGACCGGCGCCATATTGCGCGCCGTTTCGACGATTTGCGGGCCGATGTCGGAACCGAGCTTCAAGGCGCGCAGCAAACCGTCGCCGCGCTCGCCGGCCAGCCCGTGCTGTGCAGTCAGCTTCAGCAAGGCAGCGCTTAAATAGGCGCCTTTGTCTTTTACCGATTGCATGAATCCGGGCGCCAGCAAGGCCTGGGCCACTGCAATGCCGACTGCAGTCATCAATGGATTGCCGTTGTAAGTGCCGCCTTGGTCGCCGGGTTCAAAGCAGGCGATTTCTTCGCGGCACAGCATCGCTGCCAGCGGCACGCCGCCGCCTATGCCTTTGCCCAGCGTCATGATGTCTGGCGTGACGCCCGACAATTGGTAGGCAAACAATTCGCCGCAACGGCCCATGCCGGTTTGCACTTCATCGACGATCAGCAGCAAGCCGCGTTGTTTGGTCAGTTCGCGCAAGCCTTGCATGAATTCGCGCGAGGCTGGAATCACGCCGCCTTCGCCCTGCACAGGTTCGAGCATCACGGCGACGGTTTTGTCGGAGATGAGTTTTTCCACGCTGGCCAGGTCGTTCAGTGTCGCCTTGAAGAAGCCGGACACTTGCGGCGCATAAATCGTGTCCCAGCCGGCCTTGCCGCTGGCCGACATGGCAGCGATCGTGCGGCCGTGGAAGCTGTGGTCGAAGGTGATGATTTCGTAGCGGTTTTCGCCGGCGGTATTCTTGTTGAGCTTGCCCCATTTGCGCGCCAGCTTGAATGCGCCTTCATTGGCTTCTGCGCCGCTATTGGCGAAGAAGACGCGATCGAAACAGGAATTCTTTGTCAGGATGGATGCCAGTTCTATCGACGGTTCATTGTAAAAAGCCGGCGATGGATTGATCAGCTTTTTCGACTGTACTGCGAGCGCGTCCTGTATGCATTGCGGCGAATGGCCGAGGCAGTTGACGGCCCAGCCTTGCAGGTAATCGAGATAGCGTTTGCCGGTATGGTCGGTCAGCCACATGCCTGCGCCTTCGGTAAAGACCAGCTCAGGGCGATTGGTGATAGAGAGCAGGGCGTTGACTTGATACTGGCTGAATTCCATTTCGACTACTCCTGAATGCAAATATTTTAAAAAAATGTCGGGTACAAAAATAAAAAAGCCACAGGATTTGCCTGTGGCTGCTTGTGCGCCATAAACAATTGCGCAACTACGCGCTTACAGGCACGGCAGGCCAGGCTGGGGCAGCTGGTTACGGCGTCGCAAGAGGGTGGCGGTCATATTCATGCAAAGAATATTATGCCGTTTTGCGCAGTGCGTCAAAACGTTTTTCCGCCAGCCATGCTTGTTCAGAGCACGACGCAACGCACTGTCATCCTGCTGCCAGATCGGCTTCCGAGGTAAACGCATCGGCGTAAAACTCTGCTTCCGGCAAGCCGCACACTGCGCTGAAATCCGTCCTGGCGGCATCGACCATGGCCGGTGCGCCGCAGGCATACACCTGATGCTGCGACAGGTCAGGCATGTCGGCCATCACGGCCTGATGTACAAAGCCGGTACGGCCGCTCCAGGCATCTTCCGGCGTCGGGTTGGAGACGACCGGCACGTAACTGAAGTTGGGCAGCGTGCGCGCCCATTCTTCGCACAAGGCGTGCATGTACAAATCCTTGGGGCGGCGTCCGCCCCAGTACAGCAGCATGGCACGCGTGCTCTTGTTGTGCACGGCTTGTTCGACGATGGCCTTGATAGGCGCGAAACCGGTGCCGGACGCCAGTAGCACCATAGGCTTGTCCGAGTCTTCGCGCAGGAAGAAGCTGCCCGCAGGTCCTTCGAAGCGCAGGATGTCTCGTTCCTTCATCGTGTTGAAGACATGATCGGTGAACAGGCCCCCTGGCATGTGGCGCACGTGCAGCGTGATGTGTTCGCCGGTGTGCGGCGCATTGGCGATGCTGTAGCTGCGGCGCTTGCCATCCTTGAGCAGAAATTCTATGTACTGTCCGGCGCGATATTGCAGGCGCTCGCTGGCCGGCAATTGCAGGGCAATCTCCATCACGTCGTCGCCCAGCTTTTCCAGCCTGGCTACGCGCGACGGCAATTTCTTGATCGGGAATTCGCCTATGCCCAGCACTTCGCGCGCCTCGATCACGATGTCGCTGTGCGGCCGCGCGCAGCAAAACAAGGCATATCCTTTTTCTTCTTCTGCGACCGGCAAGGCTTTTTCCTGATGGGCGCCATGCGTCACGGCGCCGGACAAGACCTTGCCCTTGCAACTGGCGCATGCGCCATTCTTGCAGCCGTAAGGCAGGCCAACACCGGCGCGTATTGCGGCGCTCAGGATGGTTTCATCTTCTGCGCATTCAAATTGCCGGCCACTCGGCTGAACAGTTACCTGGAACGTCATACAATCCTGTTAATGAAAATTAAAACTACCAACAAAAAATTCTCCGGCAGCTGCGGCAAGCCGCGCCTGCTGATACTGGGTTGCGGGGATGTAGGCATGCGTTTGCTGCCGCTGTTGCGCGAGCGCTTCCGCATCTTTGCCGTGACTACGCAGCCTGCCCGGCAGCAGGAATTGCGCGCTGCCGGTGCGACTCCGGTGCTCGCCAATCTGGATGAGCCAGCCACGCTGGCGCGCCTGACAAGACTGGCGCAGCACATCATTCATCTGGCGCCGCCGCAACTTGATGGCGCCACCGATCGCCGCACCCGCAATCTAAGCGCCATTTTACCCGAGCATGCGACGCTGGTTTATGTCAGCACTTCCGGCGTGTATGGCGATTGCGGCGGCGCGCAGATAGACGAGACGCGTAGCGTGCAGCCGCACAATCTGCGCGCGATCCGCCGCGTCGATGCAGAACAGGTCTTGCGCGGCTGGGCCAGACGCTCGCAATCACGCTTGAGCATACTGCGCGTGCCCGGCATTTATGCCGATGACCGCCTGCCGATAGAGCGACTGAAAAAGGCCTTGCCGGCGCTGTTGCCAGACGAGGATGTCTACAGCAACCATATCCATGCCGATGACCTGGCGCGCATCATCGTGGCGGCGCTGTTCCATGCGCAGCCTTGCCGTATCTATCATGCGGTCGATGACTCAGACATGAAAATGGGCGCGTACTTCGACGCGGTTGCTGACGCCTGTTCCCTGCCGCGGCCGGCACGCCTGACGCGGGAAAAGCTGCAGCATGAAGTCTCTCCCATCATGCTGTCCTTCATGTCGGAGTCGAGACGCTTGCAGAATCAGCGCATCAAGGCGGAGCTGGGTGTGCGGCTGCGCTACCCGACTGTGGCGCATGCGCTGGAGCTATACGCCGGCCCGGCATTGCAATAAAACCAATGTGAAGAAGTTGTTAAAATAAATCTGGAATATCACTTCGATTTTTCACGATGAACCCGAATGTATGGCTGTACGGAAATACCTGTTTTCTCCATTGTGTTTCCATCCATCATTTCTCTGCATTTATTCAGTAACTATATGATTTTTATCTGAAAAATTACATTTTTTAGATGGATTCATGTCAAAAAAATACGCTTAAGCATCTGTTTTTGTAGATTTAAAAATAAAACAGTTCGGTTTTTACGTATATAAATCACGCTAAATTCGATTTTCCACTATGTTAGGATTCCGTTAAAGTTCGTTCGTTGCCCAAAGCAGCGCTTAACGAGATGGCAAAAGGGGAAAGCGATGTAGGACTGTTGGTACTGATGGTTTATAGAGCAAATCAGTTTCAGGCATCAAAAAACGGCTTGCCAGCCCGGCGCCAACCTGAGGGCTTGAGTCGACAGGCTGGCACGGGCAGGAAAACAAATTAATAAACAAGGCATGCGATTTGACGGCAAAGAGACGGCAATCAAATCAAATGTATTTTGGCGCGACACCTGGTGTCGGTCATTAACCAACTATTCGAGATAATCATGGAATTCCTACAAGTTTTTAGCACGCCAGAAGCATGGATAGCATTGGCAACACTTGCGATGCTGGAAATCGTACTTGGCGTCGACAACATCATTTTCATTTCCGTTCTGGTTGATCGCTTGCCGAAAAGCCAGCAGCAAAGAGGACGCCTCATCGGCCTGGGCCTGGCGATGTTTACCCGTATCGCGCTGCTGTTGAGCCTGTCCTGGATGATGGGCCTGGTAGAGCCGATCTTCACGCTGTTCGGCCAGGGCTTCTCCGGTCGCGACCTGATCCTGTTCTTCGGTGGCCTGTTCCTGTTGTACAAGGCTTCGTCCGAAATCATGGAACTGATGTCTGGCCATGAAGAGGAAGAAAAGACGGCAGTGGTGAAGAAGGCCAGCTTTGCGATGATCATGGCGCAAATCGCAGTCATCGATATCGTCTTCTCGCTGGATTCAGTCATTACCGCAGTGGGCATGGTCAAGGATGTCGAAATCATGGTGGCGGCTATCGTGATCGCAGTCGGCGTGATGATGTTCTCGGCCAAGGCAATTGGCGACTTCGTCAACCTGTTCCCGAGCATCAAGATGCTGGCCCTGTGTTTCCTGGTGATCGTCGGTGCGGTATTGATCGCCGAAAGCGTGGAGGTCCATATCCCTAAAGGCTACATCTACGGTGCGATGGCGTTCTCGCTGGTGGTTGAACTGTTCAACATCCGCATGCGCAGAAATCACCATGAGCCGGTGACGGCATAAGGAAGCAATCAGCGGCGCGGTGCCTGCATCGCGTCGCTGATTTATCCGCAGTCTGTTTGCCGCTGACGATCAGCTCGGTTGGCCAGCAAATTAAAAAAGGAACCCATCGGGTTCCTTTTTTTTGTGCGCTCGCCATGATATTGCTGTTGCAATTTTCAAAGGTATGAGGGGATGATCAGCTATAGGCAGACATAATATTTGACGCCGAATAGCTACAAGGAACATTGATTTTTAGAATTTGAACTATTTGTGTGACATTCATTCGTAGATTAAGAGTTATATCGCAGTGATCGATTATTTAATTTAACTGTCAATAAATAGTGAATGAAAGCGGGATGACATGGAAGTCGAACTGAAATTGCTCATTGATACGCATCATATTCCGCTGTTTAAAAAGCACCCCCTGATCAAAAAATATGCTCAGTCCAGCCCTGTCGAACAAGAGCAAATGGCAATCTACTTTGATACGCCTAGTCATGCATTGAGGCGATGTGGCGCAGGTTTGCGTATAAGGCAAGCCGAGAATGTGTGGACTCAAACGCTAAAAGCCGGTGGGAGCGTAGCTAGCGGCTTACATCAACGCCATGAATGGGAATCTATTCTGCATAGTCCGGAGCCGGATCTATATGCATTAAGAAAAATGATCAAGGCCCATGGCGCATGGGATGAACTCATCGCGTCTCTCAAAAATGCAGACCAACTCTGCCCGATTTTTACCACAACGATACAGCGGACGATTTGGCAACTACGCCTGCCTACAGGTGACGAAATTGAATGCGTGCTGGACCAGGGCAATGTCAACAACAGCGCTCGAAGCGAAGTAATTAGCGAAATAGAGCTGGAATTGAAATCCGGCAGTCCATTGCATATTTTTGACTTCGCATTGGAGCTATTGAAAAAGGTGCCCTTGCGCATCGGAAACCAAAGCAAAGCTGAACGCGGATACGCATTAAACATGCAACAGCAGTCCGCTGCAGTAAAGGCAGAAAGCTTGGTTCTTTCAAAAAAAATGACGATTAATCAAGCCTTTGAGGCGATTATCGAAAACTGTTTGCAACAGATACAGGCGAATGAAGCAGGCGTAGTAAAAGCGGACAACATCGATAGCCTGCATCAAATGCGGGTAGGACTTCGCAGATTGCGTTCGGCCCTGGATTTATTCCAGGAAGTAATTGCAGCACCCAACGATTTACGACAAGAATTAGACTGGCTTTCCCAGGCAATAAGTGAAGCGCGTGACTGGGATGTGCTGGCTACAAAGACGCTTGAACTAGTCAAGATTGATGACGCTGAAGTCGACGTTGAGGGCCTAAGACGGGCTGCGTTGAGCAAAGCAGCAGAACTGCATAGAGTTGCAGCCGAAGCGATTGACTCGGTTCGTTACACTCATTTTGCATTGTCATTCAGTCGATGGTTAAAGAGCAGTGACTGGCGAGAAGCGCATCCCAGGTTGAAGGGAAAAGATATTGAGAAACGTCTGAAGCTCTTCTCGAAAGATACTCTTAAACATGACCAGCAGCGTTTGAAAAAACGTGGTCGTCAATTTCAAGAAGCAGACTCACATGCACGTCACCGGGTTCGCATTGCAGCCAAAAAAATGCACTATGACACTGAATTTTTTCAGTCGCTTTATGCTTCAAAAGAAACTAAAGAATATATAGCCGCACTGTCTGACCTGCAGGACAAGCTCGGTTTGTTAAATGATATAACTGTTGGAGATGGCTTGTTGATGGAAATACAAAAAGATCAGTCGGAATTGAGCAGTGTGTCGAACTTTATCCGTGGTTACCTGGCAGCACGTGCTGCGGAAGATGAGCAGAAAGTAAAAAAGCTGTGGAAAAAATTTAAATCCAAACATCTTCCCAAGTAAGACAGCTTTCTTGATGGATGGCAGATAAGTCGGGCACTCGCCACCCAACAAATGCATTAATTCATTGAATTTACTGATCTTTTTACATCAGCGACATCATGGTGGTGTGCGCACAAGAGGGATGCCGCAAATGAAATCAGCACGCTGTTAGCGTGCTGACGAGGGTGCTGCCTGCCGGGAAGAAGATTACTGGCGTTTCGATTCTTCTTTTTTCAGCTTCTTCGCTTCCTTCTTTTCCTTCATCGTTTTGGCTGGTTCTTTCTTCACTGCCTTTTTACTGTCCTGGCTTTTGCTCATGATGTTCTCCGTGTACGTATGTATTGCAGTTAATTAAATTGCGCGACTTTGGTGTCGTGTTCACTATAGCAATGTCTATAGGGCAGCGCTAAACATATTTTAATCCGCTGCTCCCCGCCCGGGAATATCATCGACTGGCGAGCATCCAGCTGGCGATCTGGTCGATGACCTCCCGGTCCAGGCCATTGTAGCCGTGATAGGAAAGCGCATTGCAGGGATCGCCGGTATTTTCGCCGCCGCGGATCGACAGGAGTTGCTTGCTGGTCGTGCCCGTCAGTTTGTCCATCAGTGCCGCAGTGTCGCTGTATGGACAGTGTTTGCAGCCATCCTGGGTGTGATGAACGACCAGTACAGGGATGCGCAGTTTTTCCAGCGGCATGGCGGGAACCGAGCGGCCTTCATGGTCGATCAGGATGGTGGATGTCAGTACCAGTCCGTCCGGCCCATCCGGCGCCTGCAGTTCGGTCGCGATGAAGGCCGCTGATTGCGTGCCGCGGCTGGTGCCGACCAGCCAGACCGGTGTTTTTGTCTTTGTCCTTATCCATGCAATGACAGCCTTGATGTCGGCAACATGTTCCGGTTTTTGCCGATTGCCGGCAAGGAAAGGCGGGCTTTGCCGGTCGGATGGCGCATCGACCACGACGACCAGCAAGCCGCGCTCGGCGAATAACTGCCGGCTGCGCACGACAAAATTTTCCTTGCCCCATTTGATCGCGCCGTCAGCAGAAATCTGCAAGCCGCCGTGCCCGCCGGCGATCAGGATGACGGCGCCCCTGGGTTCCGGCGGCGTCAGGACCAGCATGCGCTGGAACACACCCGCTCTGGTCGGGAGATCGACGACTTGTTCCTGCGCCATGCTGATGACTGCATGGATGGTGAACAACAGTGCGAGTCCTGCCTTGATGATTGTATGCATGGCGATGTTCTGGATGTTGGATGATGCAAGCGGATGCTATTTACTGCGTCCGGCATCAAGTTAGTGCGGCCGTCACTTTCAATACTTCATCGGCGGTCGTCACGCCTTCTATTATTTTCAGGGCGCCCGCCAGGCGCAGCGGCTTCATGCCATCGGCCACGCTTTGCTGGCGCAACTGATGGATGTCGGTTTCGGCCTTGATCATCTTGGAAAACGTTTGCGTGATGGTCAGCAATTCATACAAGCCGGTGCGGCCGCGATAGCCGGTCTGGCGGCATTCTGGACAGCCGACCGGACGATAGATGGCGGCCGGTTTCGGCAGGTTCCAGCCTTCCGTCAGGCTGAGCCAGACATCGTCCAGCATTTCGCCATCCGGCGATTTGCAATGCGTACATAGCGTGCGCGTCAGGCGTTGCGCCATGATGCCGATCAGCGTCGACTCCAGCAGGTAGTAAGGCACGCCCAGTTCCAGCAGGCGCATGACGGCGGAGGGCGCATCGTTGGTATGCAGCGTGGAGAGAACCAGATGGCCGGTCAGCGCCGCCTGGATCGCCATTTCAGCGGTTTCCAGATCGCGGATCTCACCTATCATGATGATGTCCGGATCCTGCCGCATCAGCGAGCGCACGCCATCGGCGAAGGATAGATCGATGCCGTGCTGCACCTGCATTTGATTGAATGATCCTTCCACCATTTCTATCGGATCTTCCACCGTGCAGACATTGACTTCACTGGTCGCCAACGCCTTGAGCGTGGTGTACAGCGTGGTTGTTTTGCCGGAGCCGGTCGGTCCCGTCACCAGGATGATCCCGTGCGGACGCGCGGTCAGGCTGTCCCAGCGCGCCGCATCATCGGGCGGAAAGCCGAGTTCAGGCAGCGACTTGACGACCACGTCCGGATCGAAAATCCGCATCACCAGTTTTTCGCCAAAGGCAGTCGGCATCGTCGACAGGCGTAATTCAACTTCCTGGCCGCTGTTGGTGCGCGTCTTGATGCGGCCATCCTGCGGCCGGCGTTTTTCGATGACGTCCATGCGGCCCAATAACTTGATGCGCGCAGTCATTGCGATCATCACGATAGGCGGCACCTGATACACCTGATGCAGCACGCCATCGATGCGGAAGCGGATCGCACACAGATCGCGCTTGGGTTCCAGATGGATATCGGATGCGCGCTGCTCGAACGCGTATTGCCATAGCCAGTCGACGATATTGATGATGTGCTGGTCGTTGGCATCGACCTGCTTGCTGCTGTTGCCCAGTTCGACCAGTTGCTCGAAGTTGTTGCGCAGTGCCAGATCCTGGCCGTTGAGTTTCTTCGCGCCCTTGATCGATTTGGCCAGCGCAAAGAACTGCGTCGTGTATTGAGCGATCTCCAGTGGATTGGCGATCACCAGCCTGACGTTGCGGCGCGTGATCTTGGCAATCTCCGCTTCCCACTCGGTGGCCGAAGGTTCGCAGGTGGCGATCACCAGTTCGCTCGGTGTCAGCTCGACCGGCAGGATATTGAAGCGGCTGGCATATGAAGCCGACATCACATCGGCCACGCGGGTGAAATCTATTTTCAGCGGATCGATGCGGTAGAAGGGTAGCTTGACCTTGCCGGCCAGCCATTCGCTGAGCCAGTCCAGTGTGACCGGCCGGCGCGGCTCGCTGGCAGACAGCAGTTTGCATTGCGCGACAGCCACCAGCGGATGGATCGCGATAGGCGCGTTCTTGTAGATCGCCTGGGCCTGGTTATAGAAGACCTTGACGTCATCCTTGGCAACGATGCCATCGGCCAGCAGCCAGGTAAAAATCAGCTGCAGGTCCAGTTTTTTGGACGCAGACTTGTTCGTGGCAATCGTTGCGGCGGAAGCTGTAGACATGACCATGACCCATTAGATGGAACAGTAAGGATGCAATGCTGAATACGGTAACACAGGGTTGTTGCTTTATTGCTGCGCCTGCCATGCCTTGATGCCGTTGACCCAGGACTTGGCCGGCAACTTGGTGGCGGCGGTGATCTGTGCGGCACGTTCGTACAAGGCTGCGATGTCGAGCGTCGGCCTGGTATTGAAGGCGATCGCGATCACATTGCCTTCATGGACTTCCGGCAGCGAGATCACGGTATCGAAGGCAAAGTGCATCGCGCTCAGGTTCTTCGCATAGCTGGGATGATCGCCAAACAGGTTCACCGTCATGATGCCGTCCGGCGTCAGGCAGGCGGCGCATGCCTGGTAAAACTCGGGCGTATCCAGCACCGGGCCGCGCGCAGTGGCGTCATAGACGTCAACCTGCAAGGCATCGATGCTGCCATGATGTGCCGGGTCGTTGACGTAGTCCAGCGCATCCATTTCGATCACGTTCAGGCGCTCGTCGTTGGCCGGCAGCTTGAACATCGTTTCGCAGATCGTGATCACGGAAGGATTCAGGTCTATGGCCGTGACGCGTGCATCGGGAAAACGCCGATAGCAGAACTTGGTCAAGGCACCTGTGCCCAGACCGAGCTGGACTATGTGCTGCGGCTGCTCGTTGAACAGCATCCACGCCATCATCTGTTGCGCATATTCGAGCTCTATCCAGTCGGGCTTGCTGATGCGCATCGCACCCTGTACCCACTCCGTGCCGAAATGCAGATAGCGTATGCCGAACTGTTCAGACAGGGTGACGGGAGCGAACTTCACCTTGCGCGCCGCCTTGGGTTTTTCTGCCGGATGGGATTTCTTGCCGGGGCCGCTTTTCAGATTGGCATCGGCTTCTATGGATTTACGTTTGATCAGCATGTATGTGCATTGTGAATTTTTAACTTACAGCATGATACCGCGCCAGACGGCCAGCTTCTGCTCAAATGTCATCAGCGCATAAGCGGGCGACGAGGAAGGCAGCAGCAAGGTGGCAAAACCGGCTGCGGCAAACAGCGGCTCCTGCTTGCCGGAAGTCTTGCCATTGAAGCCTATGCGCCTGAGCCTGGGACACAGCTGCTTGAGTTGCTGGAAGTCATTGTGCTGCGCGTCGCGGATCGCGCTATCCAGGCTGCCGGCACGCGCGCAGGCAGCGATGACATCCCACAGGCCGATGTGATGCGCCTGCAATTTTTTTAATCTGTCGGGGTAAGGCAGGGCGACCAGATCCTCGGCAATCAAGGCTGACACCAGGCGCCAGAATTGATTGCGCGGGTGCGCGTAGTATTGTTGCGCAGCCAGCGATGCGATGCCGGGGAAGCTGCCCAGGATCAGGATTTCAGTGTTTTTGTCTACGACC
>NZ_JAUSME010000211.1 GCF_030645555.1 Herminiimonas sp. | reverse complement strand
AAAGCACGGCGGGTGTCCGCACCATATGCGAGCGTGATTTCTACCAGCGCCGGAACATCTTTCGCGCGCAGCGAAGTATACAGTGCGCGCTCGTCTTTTTGCGCATTTGCATCGCTTTCGATCAGCGCGCGCAATACGCCGACGTGACACAAATCGAGCCGCACGTGAGTAAAGCCGGCCAGCGCCAATGAAGCCAGGGCAAGTTCCTGAATCTCTGCATCAGCTTCCAGACCGGCGTGACCGTATATTTCCGCACCTATCTGCAAAGGCTCGCGGGTCGCATGCAAGCCTATCGGACGCGTATGCAGGACGCTGCCGCAATAGCACAGGCGCGTGACCGAGGTGCGATTGAGCAAATGGGCATCGATACGCGCGACTTGCGTCGTCATGTCGGCACGGATTCCCAAGGCACGGCCCGACAGTTGATCGATCAGCTTGAAGGTGCGCAAATCCATGTCATGTCCGGCGCCGGCCAGCAACGACTCCAGATACTCGAGCATGGGCGGCATGACGAGCTCGTAGCCGTACAGGTGGAAGTTGTCGATGATGACGCGACGCAGTTCTTCAATCTTGCGCGCTTCAGACGGCAAAACATCGGCAATATTTTCAGGCAATAGCCAAATAGGCATGACGGGGAACGATATAGGTCAGAAAAAGAAAATGGGGCACGGCTCATCGCCAACTTGCTCGGCAGCGCACAATCCGAAACCGGATCATGTCTGCCAAAATGTACTCACTCAGCTAAAGCGTGCAATCCCAAAAGAAAATGCATGTCGTGAATATGCACATCCATATTCACGGCATGCTTGCATTATTTTTTCGCAGCAGCACCCGCTGTCGGACTCTTGAAGTACTTGAAAAATTCCGAATTGGGGTCGATCACGAGCATATCGTTGCGGGTCTTGAAACTGGCACGATAGGCTTCCAGACTGCGATAAAACTTGTAAAACTCCGGGCTTTGACCAAACGCCTGCGCATAAACCTGCGACGCTTTTGCATCACCGTCACCGCGTATCTGCTCCGCATCGCGATAGGCTTCCGCCAGTATCACGGTACGCTGCCTGTCTGCATCGGCGCGGATCTTCTCGGATTCTGCGGCACCAGTCGAACGTAATTCATTGGCCACGCGTACGCGTTCTGACTTCATCCGCTCAAAGACAGAATTGTTGATTTCTTCGACATAATCGACACGCTTCAAGCGTACATCGACAATCTCGACACCGATCTGCTTGGCTTCATCCGTCACTTTTTTCTGTATGCCATCCATGACCTTGGCGCGCTCACCCGAGATCACTTCACGCACGGTGCGCTTGGTGATTTCTTCATTCAGCGATGCCTTGACGATCTGCGCCATGCGATTTTGCGCACTGCGTTCATCGCCGCTGAAGCTGACGAAATAAAGGCGTGGATCGGCAATACGCCATTTGACGAAGGCATCAACCAGGATGTTTTTCTTTTCAGCCGTGATGAAACGGTCTGCATCGGGCGTATCCAGCGTCAGGATGCGTTTGTCCAGAAAGACGACATTTTGAAACGGCGGCGGCAATTTGAAATGCAGGCCAGGTTCCTTGATGACTGCCTTGACTTCACCCAGTGCAAATACGATCGCATACTGGCGTTGATCGACGACGAACATGGTTGAAAACGCGACGATAGCGACTATCGCCAGCGCGATTACATAAGAAATAAGGCGATTCATTATCGAGCCTCCCGATCACGGGATGTGCGGCTATCGCGGGTACGGGAATCCTGTTGCAATTGCGTCTCCAATGCGACTGAATCAGCTGGCAGGGTTGGCGTGACAGCAGCAGGCTGGGCCACGGTACCGGCCGGCGTGGCTGGTGCAGTCTGGGAAATGAGTTTATCCAGCGGCAGATAGATCAGATTGTTGTTGCCCTTGGCATCAACCATGACTTTGGTCGTGCTTGAGAAAATTTTCTGCATCGTATCCAGATACATGCGGTCCCGCGTCACTGCCGGCGCCTTTTGATACTCCACCAGCACTTGCTTGAAACGCGATGCCTCACCTTGCGCATTCGCAGTCACGCTGGAGCGATAAGCCTCTGACTCCTGCATCAGGCGCGATGCTGCACCACGCGCACGCGGGATCACATCGTTGGCGTAGGCCTGGCCTTCATTTTTTTGCCGTTCGCGATCCTGGCCTGCCTTGACCGCGTCATCGAACGAGGCTTGCACCTGTTCCGGCGGTTGCACGCCCTGCATCGTCACGTTGGTGATCTGCACGCCGGTCTTGTAGCGATCCACGATTTGCTGCATCAACTGGCTGGTGTCAAACGCAATTTTTTCGCGCCCTTCATACAGCACGAAATCCATCTTGTTGCGGCCGACGACTTCGCGTATCGCCGTTTCGGCTACCTGCTTGACCATCTCGCCCTGCTCGCGATTGTTGAACACCCAATCCGACGCATTTTTCAGGGTGTACTGGACGGCAAACTGGATATCGATGATGTTTTCATCTTCAGTCAGCATCAGCGATTCCTGCTTCTGCTTGTTCTTGACGTTGCCGCGGTAACCCACTTCAACTGTGCGAACTTGCGAAACATTCACGATTTCGTGGCTTTGGATAGGTGTCGGCCAGCGCCAGTTGAAACCGGCAGGCGTCATGTGACTGTATTTGCCAAACGTGAGGACCACGCCGGTCTGGCCTTCCTGCACGATGAAGAAGCCACTGACCAGCCACAGGAATGCGACGATCGCAGCAATTACAGCCGCGCCGATGCCGGCGCTGCGCATGTCCGGGGCAAAACCGCTGCCGCCGGAATCGCCGCCGTTACCGCCACCGCCGGTTTTTTTATTGTTGAAGAGATTGCTCAGGCGCTGATTGAAATCACGCCAAAGCTGATCCAGGTCCGGCGGGCCGTCATTGGGTCTCTTGCCATCCGGTTTTTTATTGTCGTCCGAGCCACGGCCCCAGCTAGGGTCGTTGAGCGAAAATTTCAAACCAAATTTTTTAAGTAGGGAAACAAGCATTCTTTTGCGGTCCGGGCTGAAAAATAATTGGGTGGAATGCCAGGTCAATTTTTATACCCTGGCGTCGTCAGATACGGCAAGCGATCCATCTTCAAGTCCAGCGGCGCGCTGTTTCGCACATTCGGCTATTGCTGCACGCAATAGATCCAATCCGCTTCCAGTCTGGGCACTAATAAAAACACGCCGAATTTTATCATATTCATCACGCTCGACAGCAGGTTCCAGCCCTGCAGCGTCAATCTTGTTCCAAACCAGAATCTGGGGAATATGATCGGCGCCGATTTCGCGCAAAACCATATTCACCTGTTCTATCTGTTCCATGCGCACCGGGCTCGCGCCGTCGACTACATGCAGCAATAAATCAGCGTGTATGGTTTCTTCCAGTGTGGCACGAAATGCGGCAACCAGTTGATGCGGCAATTCCCGTATGAAACCAACCGTATCCGAAATCACCACATTGCCCGCCTCACCCAGATAAATCCGGCGCGAAGTCGTATCCAGGGTTGCAAACAATTGATCCGCCGCCAGCATCCTGGACTTGGTCAGCGCATTGAACAGCGTCGATTTACCGGCATTGGTATAACCAACCAGCGAAACAGAAAACGCATTGTTGCGGCCGCGGGCCCGGCGCTGGGTAACCCGCTGCTTGTGCAATTTCTCGAGTCTGGCGCGCAAGGCCTTGACGCGATCGCCCAGCAAGCGCCTATCCGTCTCCAGCTGCGTCTCGCCCGGACCGCGCAAACCTATACCGCCCTTCTGGCGTTCCAGATGGGTCCAGCCGCGTATCAGGCGCGTAGACAAATGTTGCAATTGCGCCAACTCGACCTGTACCTTGCCTTCATGGCTTTGCGCGCGTTGCGCAAAGATATCCAGTATCAGGCTGGTCCTGTCCACCACCCGCACCTTCAGATGACGCTCAAGATTACGCTGCTGGGCAGGCGATAGGGCGTGATTGAAAATGACGATATCGATTTCATGGTCGACGACCGCATCAGCAATTTCATTGGCCTTGCCGGACCCGACGAACAAGGCAGCGTCCGGACTGGCACGCTTGCCGGTAATCGTCATGATAGGCTCAGCCCCCGCCGATCTGGAAAGAAGGGTAAGTTCTTCCAGGCTTGCGGCGAAATCGCCTTTGCCAAAATCAACGCCGACCAGCACTGCGCGCATATCAGACCTGCGCCAGTAACTGGATTGCGCGAAACTTATTCAGCTTCTGATTCAAGGCTCAGGTTCACGGCACGTGCCGGAACAACGGTGGAAATAGCGTGTTTGTAGACCATCTGGGTGACGGTGTTACGCAGTAAAACGACGTATTGATCAAACGATTCAATATGGCCCTGGAGCTTGATGCCATTGACGAGATAAATCGAAACGGGAACGTGCTCTTTGCGCAAGGCGTTGAGGAATGGGTCTTGTAACAGTTGCCCTTTGTTGGTCATGAAAGCTCCATTGTGTTGTTGTGATTAGGAGGTTGAGGCATCTTGCTTTATTTCAAGTGCCTCTCGCAGTGCGTATGTACTCGATACCCGCTTTTCAGACAGGACGGTTTATTGTTCCGACCTGCTGAAAGGGTTCTTACCCGAACGGAACTCGATACGTAATGGAGTCCCAACCAGTGAAAAAGTTTCGCGGAAATGTTTTTCCAGAAAACGTTTGTAGTTCGCGTCTATCGCCTCCAGTGAATTGCCATGGATAATGACGATAGGTGGATTCATCCCGCCCTGATGCGCATAGCGCAATTTAGGGCGGATAGAACCCTTGCGACGCGGCTGCTGATGTTCGACCGCCTCGATCAAGGCGCGCGTCAGCTTCGGCGTGGACAGATTGGTCATCGCGGCAGCATAAGCGGAATCGACCGACTTCATCATCGGGCCTATGCCGCTGGATTTCAACGCCGATATGAAATGCATCTTCGCAAACGACAAAAAGCCCAGCTTGCGCTCCAGATCGATCTTGATCTCGTCGCGCCTGTCGCTGGTCAAGCCATCCCATTTATTGACGCCCACCACCAGCGCCCGGCCCGATTCCAGTATGAAGCCGGCAATGTGCGCATCCTGCTCGGAAATATCCTGCTGCGCATCCAGCAATAACAGTACTACATTGGCTTCAGAAATCGATTGCAAAGTTTTCACGACAGAAAACTTCTCTATCGCTTCAAACACCTTGCCGCGCCGGCGTATGCCTGCGGTGTCGATCAGCGTGTACTGCTTGCCTTCGCGTTCAAACGGGATTTCGATCGAATCGCGCGTCGTGCCCGGCAAATCGAATGCGATCACGCGCTCTTCGCCCAGCAGGGTATTGACCAGCGTCGATTTGCCGACGTTAGGACGACCAACGATCGCCAGCCTGATGCTGCGGTCTTTCGACTCGGGCAACTCTTCTTCCGGCGGACGTTGTGCAAATGCGAGATCCAGCGCTTCTTCGACCAGGTCGTTGACGCCATCGCCATGCGCCGCAGAGATCACATAGGGATCGCCCAGGCCCAGCTCATAAAAATCGGCCGTGACCGTGGTGTACTTCATGCCTTCGGCCTTGTTGACGACCAACATCACCGAACGGCCGGATTTGCGCAGGAAATCCGTAATGGTCTTATCGTGCGGCGTCAGGCCCTGACGGCCGTCAACGATGAAAATCACGATATCGGCTTCCGCCACGGCCTGCTTGGTCTGCTTGGCCATTTCATGCATGATGCCTTCCTTGGCAACAGGCTCGAAACCGCCGGTGTCGATCACCAGGAATGGACGCTCGCCGACCCGGCCTTCGCCATAGTGCCGGTCACGCGTCAAGCCCGGAAGATCGGCGACCAAGGCATCACGCGACCTCGTGAGTCGATTGAATAGCGTGGATTTGCCGACATTAGGTCGACCTACAAGTGCAATAACCGGCTTCATCTAATTGTTTTACTCAGCCGCGATTGCGACCAATGTTCCTGATTGAGTTTGAAAAATAAAATTCGCGCCGGCGATAACCGGTGCGGCAAGAATCGGGCTGCCATCGGTGCTGATACGCGCCGCCAGCGAGCCATTTTCTTTCGAGAAAAAATGGATAAAACCTTGGTAATCACCGACTGCCACCAGACTGCCGGAGCTGATCGGGGTCGACAAACGGCGATTCGCCAATTGAGTGTTGCGCCATGCGTTGGTGCCGCCATCGCGCGTAAATGCATTCAATGCACCGCGTTCGTCGGCAGCGTAGACAAAACGTTCATCGACTGCAACGCCGACATCACTGGACAGGGTTTTTGCCCAGCGTGGCGTGGCGCTGATTGCATCAAAACAGGCAACACGGCCCTGATAGGCGACCGCGCATACATCACGACCGGATACCACTGGCGAACCGGAAATATCGGCAATGCGCTCGAGTTCCGTGGTGCCGCGTGGATCGCCAACTGCCACTTCCCAGCGCGGCGCACCATTGTTCAGCGTCAGCGCCAGCAAGCGGCCGCCAGCCAATCCTATGTAGGCATGCGAATTCGCAATCGTGATGCCAGGCGAAGTACGCAAAGTCAATGATGGCGCAGTACGCTGCACAAACCACTTGCGCGCACCGGTTTCGGCATCAAAGGCAATGACGCGATTATCCAGGCTGCGCACAATGACGACATCCTGGCCTACTGCTGGCGTCGACAATACTTCACTGCTGGCCTGCGCCTTCCAGCGCAATTTTCCTTGACCGTCAAATGCCAGTACGACACCTTTTTCACCCGCCACCACGACGGTCTGCCCATCACTGCCAACGCCGGCTGTCAGCTGCGTGCCGGCATTGATGCTCCATGCGGAACGTCCGGTCGTCGCATCCAGGCGGGTAAGCGTGCCATCTGCGGCGGCAGTAAACAGACTGTTTCCAACCAAGGCTGGCGTGAACACATACTTGTCTGCCTTGCCGACTCTTTCCGACCATACCGTGCGCACGCTGGCAGTCGGCTTGATTTCAACGAGAGCCGCAGGCTGGTTGCGTGTCGATGGCTTGCTGGCAAACGGATTGAGCGAGGACATGAAAGAACAACCGGTCGTCAAGACCAGCAATCCGGCACCCAGAATTCTTAATGTGATATTGAATGTGACGCGCATCTTTTTCCTTTAAGCGTTGGTGCAGCCGTTTGTGCAGTTTTTATGCCGCTTTTTTCGCAACGGCACCGCCTATGGCGTCCAGTTTGATCTGGATGAGCTGGCGTCCCGGATTTTTCACATCTGTTTTTTCCAGTGCCGCCTGATAGGCAATGCGCGCTTCATCCACCTTGTTTTGTGCCATCAATATATCGCCCTTGCGGTCATCGGCGATGCTGGAAAACTGTGCAGGAAAATCGCCTGACAATGCTTTCAAGCCTTCATCGTAGGCTTTTTCATCCAGCAAGATACCGGCCAGACGTATTTTCGCGATCGCCTTGTATTCATCGCTCGCACCTTTTTCCATGACCCATTGCAACTGCGCCTTGGCCGTTTTCAGGTCACTCGCATCGAATGCAGATTTGGCCGCAGCCAATGCACTCATTTGCGCATAAGCGGTGCGGGGAAACTTGTCTTCCATGTCGGTCGCGGCACGTTGCACTTTTTCCTTGTCTTGCGCAGCAACGGCTTTTTGCAACTCTTCATACAATTGCCCGGCCTGGGCCGCCTGATTGCGCTGGTAATAGCCCCAGCCTGCCCATGCTGCATAGGCTGCCAGCACAACAATCAGCAACCAGGTGACGAGGTTGCCGTATTGATTCCACCAGGATTTGAGACTGGCCAGTTGTTCCTGCTCTTCGAGATCGTATGCCATGATGGTTAGCTATTAGTGGTGAATTAATGGTGGTAATGAACGTGATCGGCGTGATCGTGGTCATGATCGGCGCCGACAATTTGGTCGACCAGATAATCGGCTATGCCTTCGAACACAACATTCGACTGCTTGCCTTCTGCATCGCGCATTTCCTTAACAACTGCTGCACCTTGTGCAATTTCATCCTCGCCGATAATCACCGCATAGGCAGCGCCGCTATGGTCGGCGCGTTTCATCTGCGACTTGAAGCTGCCGATGCCGGCAGACGCTGAGCAGTGCAAAACCACATCCAGGCCGGCGTCGCGCAAGCGCTCGGCAACCACGGATGCCTGCAATTGCGCCGGCTCGCCTTGATGCACGATGTAGACGTCGCACTGATTCGGCGTGAACTGTTCGCCGCTGGCCTTCATCAATTCGAGCAGGCGTTCCACGCCCATCGCGAAACCGCAGGCCGGCGTCGGCTTGCCGCCGAACATTTCGACCAGCGGATCATAACGGCCGCCGCCGCATACCGTGCCTTGCGCGCCCAGCTGATCGGTCACCCATTCGAACACGGTGCGATTGTAGTAATCCATGCCGCGCACCAGACGCGGATTGATCGTGAATGGAATCGCATTGTGATTCAATATTTTTTGCACGCCTTCAAAATGCGCACGCGATTCTTCACCCAGATAATCGAGCAGCTTGGGCGCCGCATTGACCATCTCCTGCATCGCCGGATTTTTTGTATCAAGTATGCGCAGCGGGTTCGTATGCAGGCGTTTTTGCGCTTCGGCATCCAGCAAGGCTGCGTTCTGTTCAAAGTACGCAATCAGATCTGCCCGGTGCTTGTTGCGTTCGGCTGCATCGCCGATCGAATTCAATTCCAGCCGCACGTCCTGCAACCCCAGATCGTCCCACAGGCGCTGGCACATCATGATCAGCTCGGCATCGATATCAGGACCGGAAAAACCGATCGCTTCCGCGCCGATTTGATGGAACTGGCGATAGCGCCCGCGCTGCGGTCTTTCATGACGGAACATGGGACCTGAATACCAGAGGCGTTTCGGACCGTCGTAAGTCAGATTGTGTTCCAGTGCGGCGCGCACGACGCCGGCCGTACTTTCCGGACGCAGCGTGAGTTGGTCGCCATTCATGGAATCGGTAAAGGAATACATTTCCTTTTCAACGATATCGGTAACGGCGCCCAGACCGCGCGCAAACAGCGCAGTCGGCTCGACGATAGGCGTGCGGATTTGCTGGAAACCGTAGCTTTTCAACACGGTATGTACCGTGTTTTCAAATAATTCCCACAAGGGCGCATCGGCAGGCAGGATGTCATTCATCCCCTTCACACCGACGATTTTTTCTGTTTTCTTGGTATCTGACATTTATTTTTAAAAACTTATCTTTAACTTGTTTGATGCAATGTATTTGATGCGACTGATTTTATTCAAGCAACGCTGTTTTCTTTACCGTAATGACTCTTGACGTAATCCAGCACGATGGCATGAAATTCTGCGGCTATGTTCTCGCCGCGCAGCGTGACGGTTTTTTCGCCATCGACAAATACCGGTGCCGCCGGCGACTCGCCCGTGCCTGGCAGGCTGATGCCGATATTGGCATGTTTGGACTCACCCGGCCCATTGACGATGCAACCCATCACGGCGACATTCATTGCCTCGACACCTGGATACTGCTTCTTCCACACCGGCATCTGGTCGCGCAAAAAGGTTTGTATCCCGTCTGCCAACTCCTGAAATACCGTGGAAGTAGTGCGACCGCAACCCGGGCACGCAATCACCATAGGCGTAAATTTGCGCAAACCCATGGTCTGCAATATCTCTTGTCCAACGATGACTTCCCTGGTGCGGTCGCCGCCCGGCTCTGGCGTCAGCGAAATACGTATCGTGTCGCCTATGCCTTCCTGCAGCAAGACCGACAATGCAGCGGTCGAGGCCACAATGCCCTTGCTGCCCATGCCGGCTTCCGTCAAGCCCAGATGCAGCGGGTAATCGCAACGCCGCGCCAGTTCGCGGTACACGGCGATCAAATCCTGTACGCCGGAAACCTTGCACGACAGAATGATGCGGTCGCCGGCCAAACCGACTTCTTCGGCGCGCATCGCATTTTCAATTGCCGAAGTCACCAGCGCTTCATACATCACCGCCTGTGCCGTCCACGGATTTGCTCTTGCCGCGTTTTCATCCATGATACGCGCCAGCAAGGCCTGATCCAGACTGCCCCAGTTCACGCCTATGCGCACCGGTTTATCGTAGCGGCAAGCCGCTTCTATCATTTGCGCGAATTGCGTATCGCGCTTGTTGCCTTTGCCTACATTGCCCGGATTGATACGGTATTTCGCCAGCGCCTTTGCGCAATCAGGAAAATCGTTCAGCAAGGTATGGCCGTTGTAATGGAAGTCGCCCACCAGCGGCACCACGATATCCATCTTGTCCAGCTGTTCGCAAATCGCCGGCACTGCCGCTGCAGCTTCCGGCGTATTGACCGTGATGCGCACCATTTCCGAACCGGCACGCGCCAGTTCCTTGATCTGTATCGCAGTGCCTATCACGTCGGCAGTATCGGTATTGGTCATCGATTGCACGACGACTGGCGCATCGCCGCCTATGCGGACTTCGCGGCCGCCATAGCTGACAACAGCAATGCGGCTTTTACGCCGCGATAAAGGGCCTGAGGCTATCGGATCGGATGACGACATACGCAATCTATTTCAAATTCAGACGGGCAACATTGCTGGTATTGCCGGCGACAACATCCACCGGCGCGCCACGCAGCGTCATATCTACACCGGCGGCATTGCCGATGACGATGGATACGGGCTCATTGATTCCTATGACTTCAGCGGAACCGGCTTTCAGCAAGCGGGAAAAGAGAACCGTGTCGTCAGCGCGCCTGATTTCCACCCACGAATCTTGCCGCGCCTTTATCGCCAGCGCATTTTTACTATCGACTGGAGCAGCCGCTGCGACTACCTTGCCAGCCGGTACAGCTACAGGCGCAGGTGCCGGTTGTGCTACGGCCAATGGCTGCGCTGCAATTACAGGCGCAACAGGCGCCGACGGTTTCGATTCAAGCACAGGCACCGCTGCTGCTGCCGGTGGTTTCGCTGCAGATACCGGCAGGCTCAGGTCTTTCATAGGCAAGCTTGTTTCTACCGTTTCCGGCCGCGCTTCGACTGTTTCGATGACTGCAGCCGACTGAATTTCGGCCGGCTCGGCCAGTGTCAATTTTTCTTCAATCCCGGAAGGCCCTGACGCAGGCGTTACTGGTATCCAGCCCATGCGCTGCCCGCCGAATATCAGCAAGCCCAGCGCTGCCAGCACCGCCACCCCAACCATGACCTTGAATGAAAATCTGCGCGAAGTGGAAGCCGACAGCTTTGCTTCGGAAAACGAAGCAGACAAAGGGCTGCGCTCCGGCGGCAAGACGCTGGGCGCCGCCGGACCATCAACAATCGCCGCCAGTATCGGCGCCGGATCGACCTTCAATACTTTTGCATAGGAACGGATAAAGCCGCGCACGATCACCATACCTGGCAAGGCAGCGTAATTATCCGCTTCCAGCGCCTGTATCTGGCGGTTGGCAAGATTAAGCTGGTTGGCAATCTGCTCCGTGCTCCAGCCGCGCTCTTCGCGCAAGGCAGCAAGTTGTGCTCCTGCCGGCACCAGCGGCGTTAACGTTTCAGCCGCTGCAGTTTCAGGTGCTGCGGCTTCAGTTTCAACTGCCTGCACTTGTTCGGCAGGCACAGCATCTATAGGCTGGTTCTCTAGCATTTGATCACTCATTAAAGGCTCCACGCTGGTAAGCCGCAAATTCAGTCGAGTTCGGGTGACGGCGGCGCAATTGGGTCGCAAAACTGCTTTCTGCCGCACGGTCGCCCATCTTGCGTTCTATCTTGACTGCCAGCCACAGTACTTCCGCGCTCAGCACATCGGCTTTCGTTACGCGCGTGATGTAAAAGCGCGCACGCTCAAGATCACCGCGCTCGTAATTGATACGCGCCAGATTGGTACTGGTCGTCGGATTGGATGGATCGGTGCGGAAGGCTTCATTGAAATAACGCTCCGCCGCTACCGTATCCTTCAGGATCACGCTGCAGGTACCCGCATTATTCAAAGCCTTGGCCGGCGACTGATATGCCTTGTTGCGCAGGGCCGACTCAAAATAGGCGATCGATTGCTGGGCGCGCCCGTTCTGGCACAGGAACCAGCCATAGTTGTTGCTCAAATCCGGATCGTTAGGCGCCAGTCTGATGGCGCGTGAAAAATTATCTTCCGCCAGCCGGGTCTCGCCCAGATCCATGTAAATCAATCCCGCCATGCTGTAGGCATCGGCAAAGTCCGAGTCGGTTTGCAATGCCAGCTTGATTTCATCCAGAGCGATATTCATCTGCCCTTGCTGGTAATAGCCTATGGCCAGCTGCAGGCGGATGCGCGCACGCTTCTGGTTATCGGTCTTGTCGAAACTGGTCGCAAGCTCATTCTCCTGCCTGGCCGCGTAGTTGCCGGATGCGCACCCCGCCAGCAGGACGACAGACAAGAGGGAAACTCCCAGGCAGGTAAATCGGCGCGCTGTCATCAAGATGAAATCTCCACAATACGTCCAAAATTCTTGCCAAATTTCTCCTGATACTCGGCCATTTTTTTCATACGGTCCTGCACCCGCGTACGGTCCCGCACTTCGCCCGCCAACTGACCGCAGGCGGCATCGATATCATCGCCGCGCGTCTTGCGTATCGTCGTGACGATACCGGCATCCATCAATACTTGCGCGAACGCCTTGATGCGTGGATTGTTCGAGCGCGTCAAACCTGACTCGGGGAAAGGATTGAACGGGATCAAGTTGAATTTGCATGGCACCGAAGCAGCGCCATTCTGCACCAGCGCAACCAGTTCGCGCGCATGCTGGTCGCTGTCGTTGACGCCATCAAGCATGCAATATTCGAAGGTCACGAAATCGCGCGGCGCAAATTCCAGATAGCGCTTGCACGCCGCCATCAATTCCTTCAATGGATATTTCTTGTTCAAGGGTACCAGGCCATCGCGCAACGCATCGTTGGATGCATGCAGCGATACCGCCAGCGCAACCGGGCAATCCTGCGACAGCTTGTCTATCATCGGCACCACGCCGCTGGTCGACAGCGTCACGCGGCGGCGCGACAAGCCATACGCATTATCGTCGAGCATCAGCTTGAGCGCAGTAACGGTAGGTTCGTAATTCAGCAAAGGCTCGCCCATGCCCATCATCACCACATTGGTGATCTGGCGCTCGCCCTTCGGGCCGGGTTCTATGCCCTTGGTCCTGCGCAATTCAAATTCAGCCATCCACAGCTGGCCTATAATTTCGCCAACCGACAGATTCCGGTTAAAGCCTTGCTTGCCGGTCGAACAGAAACGGCAATTCACCGCACAGCCAGCCTGTGTCGAAATGCACAAGGTGCCGCGGTTTTCTTCCGGGATAAAAACAGTCTCGACTGCATTGCCCTGCCCCACATCGATGAGCCACTTGCGCGTACCATCGGAAGAGGTGTGATCCGAGATCACAGCGGGTGCGGCAATCATCGCGCGCGTAGCCAGCTTGTCGCGCAGCGACTTGGCCAGGTCGGTCATCGCATCAAAATCACTGGCGCCGAATTGGTGTATCCAGCGCTGCAATTGCTTGGCGCGGAACGGCTTCTCACCCAGCTCGCCGCAATAAGCGATGAGCTGTGCAGGATCCAGGTCCAGCAGATTGGTGAGAGTCGTCATAAATCCATTTCAAACCGCCCGTCACAGGCAAACATGCCCTGCAAGGAGCGGCGATTCAACATTAACGCGATTAACGCGAGTAAACGTTCAATGCAGGGAAGAAATAAGCGATTTCAACTTTCGCTGTTTCTTCTGCATCGGAACCGTGTACTGCATTGGCATCGATAGAATCGGCGAAATCAGCACGTATCGTACCTTTTTCAGCTTTCTTCGGATCGGTTGCGCCCATCAGGTCGCGATGCTTGGCAATCGCGTTTTCGCCTTCCAGTGCTTGCACGATAACAGGACCGGAGATCATGAAATCGACCAAGTCCTTGAAAAATGGACGTGCGCTGTGTACAGCGTAGAAACCTTCGGCTTCAGCACGCGACAAATGCATCATGCGGGCAGCGATGATTTTCAAGCCAGCGCCTTCGAAACGGGAATAGATCTGGCCGATTACGTTTTTAGCGACTGCGTCCGGTTTAATAATCGACAGTGTGCGTTCGATTGCCATCTGAAAAAACTCCAATAAAAAGAAAGGGTTAAGACGAAATTATGATAATTCAACTAACCTTTAATTCTATCACGAAAGGCTCTACACTTCGAGCACAAACACTGGTTTTTGTGTGAAGATAGCGTTAAGAACAGAAGCGTTTATACTATGAGCGTGTCAAGAACCTGCTTGGCAACAACGCGAACTTGATAACAAACTGGAGAAACCATGAGCAACCTGCAACAGACCTACGGGTCCACATTCGACGTTACATCTACCAGACATCGTGTTTTGCGCAACACCTACTGGCTGCTTGCGCTATCGATGATTCCTACGGTGTTGGGCGCATGGCTGGGCGTGCAATTCCAATTTGCATTCTTTCCTGCCAGCCCCTTTGTCGGCATGATCGTCTTCCTGGCGATCGCCTTCGGCTTCTTTTATGCGATCGAAAAAACCAAGAACTCCGGCCTGGGCGTCGCCCTCCTGCTGGGTTTCACGTTTTTCATGGGCTTGATGCTGTCGCGCCTGATTAGTCACACCCTGGGTTTTTCAAATGGTGGCACGCTGATCATGATGGCTTTTGGCGGCACCGCAGCGATACTTGGCGTGATGGCAACAATCGCCACCGTTTCCAAGCGCGATTTTTCAGGCATAGGCAAATGGCTGTTCATCGGCTTGCTGGTCATCATAGTCGCTTCCATCGCCAATATCTGGCTGCAATTGCCGGCACTGCAGTTGACGATTTCGGTCGTTGCGATCGGCATTTTCTCCGCATTCATACTTTATGATGTGCAGCGCATCATCAATGGCGGCGAAACCAATTATGTCACTGCCACACTGAGCATCTATTTGAGCGTCTATAACATTTTTGCCAATTTGTTATCGTTGCTGGGCATTTTCGGCGGCGAACGCGACTGATACTGATCCTGCAATACAAAAAAGCCGACTTTCGAGTCGGCTTTTTTCATGCTGCAGGCACACGGTCAGGGCGCCGGATTATCCGCTACACGCAAGTCAAACACCGCCATCGATTCGACGTGCGAGGTATGCGGAAACATATTGATCACACCCGCCTGCTTCAGGACATACGGCCCATCATTGACCAGCACCGCCGCATCGCGCGCCAGGGTCGAGGGGTTGCATGAAACATAGACGATGCGACGCGGCAGCATCTCTGGTCGCACGGCGGCAAGACCGACCAGGGCTTCGCATACCGCCAATGCACCGTCGCGCGGCGGATCAATCAGCAAGCGGTCGAATTTTCCCAATTCAATGAAATCATCCGTTTTTGCCTCAAACAGATTGCGCGAATAAAACGAGGTTTTCCCGGCCAGCCCATTGACCCTGGCATTTTCCAGCGCCCTTTCGGTCAGCGTGGCACTGCCCTCGATGCCGACAACTTCCTGCGCCTGCGTCGCAATCGGCAGCGTGAAGTTGCCCAGTCCGCAAAACAGGTCTGCAATGCGATCCGTCGCCTGCGCATCCAGCAAACGCAATGCACGTGCGACCAGAACCCGGTTGATTTGATGATTCACTTGCGTGAAATCGGTAGGCTTGAACGGCATCTTCACGCCGAATTCCGGCAGCGCATAGTGCAAATTGCTGTCCGTTGGATAGAACTGGTAAGCACTATCCGGCCCGCTGGTTTGCAGCCACCACTGGACCTGGTATTGATCGGCAAAGGCCTTGAGCTTGACTTCATCGTCGGCCGATAACGGCGCCATGATGCGCAAGACCATGGCGGTAATTTTGACGTCTTCACCCTGCCCGATTGCCAGTTCGATTTGCGGCAGGTGATCGATGATCGACAGCGATGCGATCAGGTGACGCAAAGGCACCAGCATTGCAGATACATGCGCCGGCAATACCTCGCAGGTTTTCATATCGGTAATGAAGGACGATTTTTTTTCATGGAAACCGACCAGCACGCCGCCTTTTTTTGGCACATTGCGCACCGATATGCGCGCGCGGTAGCGATAACCCCAGGTCGGCCCGTGTATCGGCCGCAACATGGTTTCCGGCTTGACCTTGCCTATGTGTTTCAGGTTGTCTTCTAGGATGCGTTGCTTCATTGCGACTTGCGCGGTCGGTTCCAGATGCTGCATAGAGCAACCGCCGCAGATGCCGAAGTAAGCGCATTTCGGCTTCACGCGCAAAGAGGATTCCTTGTACACAGCCGTCAGGTGCGCCGCTTCCCATTTGGCTTTCTTGCGAAAGGAAACGAAGCTGACGCGCTCTTTCGGCAAGGCGCCTTCGACAAAAATGACTTTGCCCTGCGTGCCGTCTTCATTGTGCAGATGGCCGACGCCCCGCGCTTCCATGTCGAGGGATACGATATCGATGATAGTTTGCTGCATAGGGATTGAATCAGATGATCAAGCCTGACATCGGCTTGCGTTAAAGAAAAAGGACAAACGTGGAAAAAAACGGATGATAGCAAATTGCAGCACTTGCATCGAGCGTCGGAAGACAGGCAGCGCGCAATGTCTGCTACAGCAATGAATCTTTGCTCACGCCGGTTTTGCTCAGCGAGCGTTTCAGCTTGACCAGGGCTTCCTGCTGAATTTGTCGCACCCGCTCACGCGTGACATGCATTTC
>NZ_JAUSME010000191.1 GCF_030645555.1 Herminiimonas sp. | reverse complement strand
GTGCCCGCCGGCTGGAAGCCGACGCCGGAATGGACCGAAGCGAATTCGACGCGCGTCGATACGCCGGGCAAGGTCGAACCGCATCCCGATCCGTATGAAATGAAGATGAAGAATACGGCAGGCTGCAAGACCGACGATGCTGATCCAGCAATCGCAGCAGTGCCGGCAGAGCCTGCCGTCAAAGTCATCAAGATCATGAGCCGCGAAGAACGTCGCGAAGCCGAGAAGGAAGTGCGCAACAAGACCGTCGTGCGCCTGCCGTCTTACGATGTGATCAAGGACGATCCGGTTTTGTACGCACATGCTTCACGCGTGTTCCATCTGGAATCGAATCCCGGCAATGCGCGCGCACTGGTGCAGGCACACGGCGAACGCGATGTCTGGCTCAATCCGCCACCGCTGCCGCTGGCGATGGACGAGATGGATGGCGTCTACGACATGGCTTATGCGCGCGCGCCGCACCCCAGCTATGGCAAGGCGCGCATACCGGCATGGGAAATGATCCGCTTTTCGGTCTACATCATGCGTGGCTGCTTCGGCGGCTGCACCTTCTGCTCGATCACCGAACATGAAGGCCGCATCATCCAGAGCCGTTCCGAGCCGTCTATCCTGCGCGAGATTGAACTCATACGCGACAAGACCAAGGGCTTTACCGGCACGATATCCGACCTGGGCGGACCTACCGCCAATATGTATCGCCTCGCCTGCAAGGACAAGCGCATCGAGGAATCGTGCCGCCGCCTGTCCTGTGTATATCCAACGATATGCTCGAATCTGGGCACCGATCACAGCAAGCTGATCCAGCTGTATCGCAAGGCACGCGCAATTCCTGGCGTGAAAAAAATCCTCATCAGTTCAGGCTTGCGTTACGACCTCGCCGTGCGCTCGCCGGAATACGTGAAGGAACTCGTCACGCATCACGTAGGCGGGCTGTTGAAAATCGCGCCGGAACATTCGGAAGAAGGCCCGCTGTCGAAGATGATGAAGCCGGGCATGGGCGCCTACGACAGGTTCAAGGAATTGTTCGACAAGTATTCGAAGGAAGCCGGCAAGGAACAGTACCTGATTCCGTATTTCATCGCGGCACATCCCGGCACTACTGATGAGGACATGCTGAACCTCGCACTGTGGCTGAAGAAAAACAACTTCCGCCTCGATCAGGTACAGACTTTCATGCCGACGCCGATGGCGCTGGCGACGACGATGTATCACACGCGCAAGAATCCCTTGCGCAAGGTGACGGAAGATTCGGAAGCGGTGGAAACGGTACGCAGCGGCAAGATCCGCCGCCTGCACAAAGCCTTTTTGCGCTACCACGATCCGGACAACTGGGAAATCCTGCGCGATGGCTTGCAACGCATGGGCCGCAGCGATTTGATAGGCAGCGGCGAACATCATCTGGTGCCGCGCCATGATGCCGCCAACCGCGGCCTGGCGATAGCAGAACGCAGGCGCGAAACGCCAGGGCCCAATCAACTGGCGAAAAAATTCGGCCAGAACAAGCCGCGTCCGGGCGGTGCAGTCGTACGTACACCTGTCGCGCGCGCGCCAGCTGGTCGTGCAGCCACGCCGGCCAGACCGGCACGCAAAGGGGCTGCAGTTGCGGCCAAAGGCGGACGCAAATAAAACCTGTGGAGTGAAGCAGGTTTTATTTGGGTAGCGCCATCGATAGCGCAGGCTGATGCGGCAAAAATTCCAGCCGCCCTGCCTAGTCTGCCATTTTCGGTTATTCTTCCGCCAACGCTACCGCGCTTGATGAGGCGGGATATCGATAAGGGAATCCAATTGAGCAATTCATACACGCACCGCCTCGCGCTGGTGGCTAGCGATGCGCATCGCAGCTTGCTGAACCAGGGACGCCGCGGCATAGAGCGGGAAACCCTGCGCATAGACAGGCAAGGAAATCTCGCCACCGGCCCGCATCCGCGCGCGCTCGGCTCTGCACTGACGCATCCGCAAATCACGACTGACTATTCCGAGTCGCTGCTCGAATTCATCACCCCGGCCGAACACGATGTTGCCACCGCGCTCGATGAACTCGATCGCATCCATCGTTACGCCAACAGCAAACTGGAACACGAATTATTGTGGAGCCAGTCCATGCCCTGCGTGCTGCCGGATGAAGCGGATATTCCTATCGCCTGGTACGGTACTTCGCACATCGGCATGATCAAGCACGTCTACCGCCGCGGCCTGGCGCTGCGCTACGGCAAGGCGATGCAATGCATCGCCGGCCTGCACTACAATTATTCGCTGTCGGAAGACCTGTGGCGCGTCCTGAAAAAAGATGAAAACAGTTCCGCAGACGACAAGACGTATCAATCGGAAAGCTACATCGCACTGATACGCAACTTCCAGCGCTACAGCTGGTTGCTGATGTATCTGTTCGGCGCCTCGCCGGCGCTTTCGACGCACTTCCTGCGCGGCCGCCAGCACGAACTGCAAACGCTCTCCGACGACACGCTCTACCTGCCTTATGCAACCAGCCTGCGCATGAGCGATCTCGGCTATCAGAATAATGCGCAAGCCGGCTTGATGCAGCCGTATAACGATCTGGAAAGTTATATGCGCAGCCTGTCGCGCGCAGTGCGGCAACCGTATCCCGCCTATGAAGCGATAGGCACGCGCCGCGATGGCGAGTGGATACAGCTCAACACCAATTTGCTGCAAATCGAAAACGAATATTACGCCACCATCCGGCCCAAACGCGTGATCAACAGCGGTGAACGCCCGGTCGAAGCCTTGTGCGCGCGCGGCGTGCAATACATAGAAGTGCGCTGCATGGATATCGATCCATTCGAGCCGCTCGGCATCAGCCTGCAAACGTCGCGCTTCCTCGATGCCTTCCTGCTGTTTTGCGCACTGGATGCAAGCCCGCTCACGGACGCCGCAGCCAATCGCGAGAAAACGGAAAATTTTGCGCGCACGGTCAAGGAGGGACGCCGTCCCGGCCTGAGCCTGCAACGCGACGGCACACCGATTGCGCTGCAAACCTGGGGCCTGGAATTGCTGGAACAAATACAGGCAGCGGCGGCAGTGCTGGATGCGCAGCGCGGCGACGACCAGCATGCAGTGGCACTCGCCGTACAAAAGGAAAAATTGCTGCATCCCGAGTTGACGCCATCGGCACGCGTGCTGGCCGAGCTGCAAGACACGAATAAATCATTCGAGCAATTTGGCCTGCGCCAGAGCATTGCGCATGCAGAATATTTCCGTGCACGTCCATTGAATGAACAAGAAAATGCCTATTTCAATGCACTGGCGCTGAGCTCTATCGCCGAACAGCAAGCGATGGAAAGCACGCAAACGGGTGATTTCGATAGCTTCGTCATTGCCTACAACGAAAGAACACCGCGCCAGCTCTGCGATTAATCTTGCCTCTCCCCACCAAAAGCCTTCGTATTGATCACACGAAGGCTTTTTTCATGGCGGCGTGCATCAATGCCAGCCAGCTTTTCGACATGCATTGCAACTGACGAAACGGGATTTCCGGTCACTTACCTATTCCGCAACACAAGATGATGCTGTGTACGCTAACGTACAGACTGCATGATTGCGCCCCAGTAATCTTCCTCCACGAAATCTGTGACAAAAGAACATGCATCACTCACATGATGTATCACTTGCTGCAAAAACAATCCCACTGGAGAAACAATCATGAATAAAACTAAACTGCTTACCGCTCTGTTCGCTGCCGTGATGTTGACTGCCGTTGTCGGTTGCGCTTCGACTGACAAAAAAGAAGGCACGGCTGAATATGTTGAGGATACTGTCCTCACAACCAAGGTGAAAGCTGCCATCCTGAACGAGCCAGGCTTGAAGTCGGCTGAAATCAATGTGGAAACCTTCAAAGGCGTCGTGCAACTGAGCGGCTTTGTAAGCGAGAAGCAGGATATCGCCAAAGCTGGCGCCGTCGCACGTAGCGTCAAAGGCGTGCAATCGGTTAAAAACGATTTGCGCTCGAAGTAAAACCGGAATGAAGAAATCGCCTCGGCGATTTCTTCATTTTTCATGCGCCTCGGCTTTCAGTACTTACTCTTTCCTGCAGAAGTTTTTGCGGGACAGACAGGCAGACTCGCACGCGAGTTGATCCGCCATCTACAAAATTTCACCATTCCACGTCAACGAATTATCGGCACATCCGTTAATTACCTTGCACTGGGCAGCAATGCCATGTGCTGCAAAAATTGGCAACCACATCTCCCTTATCATTTTTCCAATCTGCATTATGATGATGCTAGATCAAGTCGTTTTTGAATAAACCCGCGACGCTGAATATTCCGCGTTGTTCACATCATGTTTTTATAAGGAAACCACCATGCGCACATTAATGATCGGCAGTCTTGCCGCAGTACTCGCTCTCTCTGGCTGCGCCAATATGTCTCCAACCGAACGCGGTACCGCGCAAGGCGCAGGTATAGGCGCAGGTCTGGGTGCCTTGATAGGCGGCGTAGGCGGTGGCTCGAAAAACATAGCTGGCGGTGCAGCGCTAGGCGGCATCATCGGCGCCGTGGCCGGCAATGTCTGGTCCAGCAAGATGGAAAACCAGAAACGCACGATGGAACAGGCTACGCAAGGCACCGGCGTACAAGTTACCCAGACCGCTGACAACCGCTTGAAACTCGAAATCCCAAGCGATATCTCGTTTGCCACCGGCCGCTCGGACATCAACGCCAACTTCCGTCCCATCCTCGATCGTTTTGCAACCGGCCTGGTGGACAATCCTGCCGCAACCGTCACCATCATCGGTCATACGGATAGCACCGGTAGCGATGCCATCAACAACCCGCTGTCATTCGATCGCGCATCCCGCACGCGCGATTACCTCGCAGGTCGTGGTGTGTCACCGCAACGCATTTATGTCGATGGTCGCGGCAGCCGCGAACCGGTCGCCAGCAACGCCAATGAATCTGGCCGTGCACGCAATCGTCGCGTTGAGATTTATGTTGCAGAACAACAGCAGCAACCTCAGCAACAGCAATACCAACAACCACGTTAATTTCAAACGGCGAGTAAATCACTCGCTGGCTGATAGCAAAAAAGCCTCGATTACTAGTAATGCCGTTCAGTTAAGACTGAACGGCATTTTTGTTTTTGGAGTGAGAAAACTGTTAGCACTGTGCTTGTGCAGAGCGAGCGGCAACGGCGAGCGCCGGCAGTGGCGTCAAGCGTGTTGTTTTTAGGAAAACCCTTATTTGGCCGGAGGCTTGCGCTCCCGCCCTATCTCG
>NZ_JAUSME010000189.1 GCF_030645555.1 Herminiimonas sp. | reverse complement strand
ACCACACTCTGGATACCGCGCCCGAGTTTTACTCGAACGTGATCTCGACCCGCGATTACCAGAACCGCATCGATACCCTTGGTCGCGTGCGCGGCGCCGGCATCAAGGTGTGCTGCGGCGGTATCGTCGGCATGGGCGAATCGCGCCTGCAACGCGCCGGCCTGGTGGCGCAATTGTGCAATATGGATCCGTATCCTGAATCGGTGCCGGTCAACAATCTGGTGCAGGTCGAAGGCACGCCTTTGCACGGCACCGAGCCTATCGATCCGCTCGAATTCGTGCGCACCGTTGCCGTCGCGCGCATCACGATGCCGAAGGCGCGCGTGCGTTTGTCGGCTGGCCGCCGCGAAATGGGCGAAGCGATACAGGCACTGTGTTTCGTCGCTGGTGCAAATTCGATTTTCTATGGCGAGAAGCTGCTGACGACCGGCAATCCGGAAGCGCTCGATGATCAGGCGCTGCTCGAAAAACTCGGCATGCATACGCGCAGCACATCTATCGATGCGCGTTGCGACGTCACGCCTTCGTAACTAAAGAACGTTGATCCCGATGCGGCCGGTTGAATCTTTCGACCGGCCGTTTTTCCATCTACAGACATATCCGTTTCGAGGTTGTTCAAGTGATCCCATCCAGCAGCTTGCCCGCATCCGTCAGGATTATTGAAGTCGGTCCGCGCGATGGTTTGCAGAACGAGCAGCAAACCATAGACGCCGACATCAAGATAGAACTGGTAAATCGCCTGTCGCAGGCCGGCTTCCCGAATATCGAGGCCGCATCCTTTGTCTCGCCGAAATGGGTGCCGCAAATGGCCACCTCGGCGCAAGTGATGGCCGGCATCACGCGCCGTCCCGGCACCATCTATTCCGCACTGGTGCCGAACATGAAGGGTTTCGAGGCCGCACTGGCTGCAGGCGTCGATGAAGTCGTGATCTTTGCCGCCGCATCGGAAGCGTTTTCGCAAAAGAATATCAATTGCTCGATAGCCGAATCGGTAGAGCGCTTTCGCGACGTCGCGCGCGCAGCAAAGGAAAACAAACTGCGTTTGCGCGGCGCGCTGAGTTGCGCCTTCGGCTGCCCTTACCAGGGTGAGGTGACGGCCGATAGCGTGGCGGATGTGGTGCGGCAGTTGCGTGATCTGGGTTGCGATGAAATCGATATCGCCGACACGATAGGCGTCGCCACGCCGCGCCATGTGCAAACCGTGATGCAGCGCGCGGCGGCTGAATTCCCTATCGAGCGCCTGTCCGGTCACTTCCACGATACCTATGGCCAGGCCTTGGCGAATATCTATGCCAGCCTGGAAGTCGGCATCACGATATATCACGCCTCGGTTGCCGGCCTCGGCGGTTGCCCGTATGCGAAAGGCGCAACCGGCAATGTGGCGACTGAAGATGTGCTCTACATGATGCAGGGACTGGGGATAGCTACCGGCATCGATCTCGATGCAGTGGTCGATGCGGGGCAATACATTTCTGCGCAGCTGGGCCGCAAGGCAGTCAGCCGTGCCGGCAATGCGCTCGCTGCGAAGCGCGGCTCCTGAAAATTTTTTGCGCCGCCAGGGCGTGCCAATAAAAAACGGGATGCGACCTTGCGGTCGCATCCCGTTTTTGCCTGCTGTGCAAGTTTTAGTTGTACAGCACGCCAGGCAGCCACAAGCCGATGGCGGGGAACATGTAGAGCAGTATCAGTGCAAATACCTGTATCGCCATGAACGGCAGCATGCCGAGGAAAATCTGGTTCAGCGTCACATGCGGTGGCGCCACGCCTTTCAGATAGAAGGCTGACATTGCAACCGGCGGCGACAGGAAGGCCGTTTGCAGGTTCATCGCAACCAGCAATCCGAAGAACAGCGGATCAACGTCGAAATGTCCGAGCAGCGGAATGAAAATCGGCATGAAGATGACGATGATCTCGGTCCATTCCAGCGGCCAGCCGAGCAGGAAGATGATGACTTGCGACAGTATCATGAACTGCAGCGTCGTCAGGTTCATCGACAGTACCCAGTCGTTGATGATCTCCTGCCCGCCCAGCAACGCAAACGAGGCGGAGAATATGCTGGAGCCGACGAACAGCCAGCACACCATCGCGCTGGTTTTGGTCGCCAGATAGGCAGATTCCCTGAGCATCGAAAAATTGAAGCGACGGTAGGCCGCAGCCAGCAGGATGCCGCCCAATGCGCCCATCGCTGCAGCCTCGGTCGGGGTTGCCAGACCGAACACGATGCTGCCCAGTACCGCCAGTATCATGAAGGCCAGAGGGAATAATGAACCCAGCAGCATCTTGAAGATTTCAAGCCGCGCAAACGTGAAGTAGGCATAAAAGATCACCATCGCGGTCAGCGCGACGCCAAATGCAATCCAGAAGCTTTTTGGCGCCGGCTTGGCAGCAGGCGCTGCCTTTTCAGGCTGGACCTGTGCGGCTGCCTGTGGTTCTGCCGGTGCAGCTGTAACTGCAGCTGCAGGTTCAGCAAGCGTGGTTCCAGATGGCGGTTCAGCCAGTCCGCCTTCGGATGCGGGTTCGCCAAAGCCATCGTTGAAAGAAGCGACCTCGCTGCTCATGTCTTGCGTACCGACACCCATTTCAACCAGTTCGGTTGGCGCATCGCCAGGGGCCGTCACCAGGTGGTAACTGATGCCCATGACCAGTGCAAATGCCAGTGCCGGCAACAAGGCTATGCCGAGTTGCGACAGCAGTGTGCGCGTCGAGACCTCTGCATTGCGCCGGCCCTTGAGCGCGCCCAGCAAGCCCGGGATCACATTGTTGCTGACGGTGGCGACGATGTCTTCTGCAAACTTGGGCAAATCCACATGGCGTTCCGCTGCCGATAGCGGCGGTGCGATGCTGGGTTTAAGCTTGGCGACGATGATGATGTAGCCGATATACAGTCCGGCCAGCATGATGCCGGGGAAAAATGCGCCGGCGTAGAGCTTGACCACCGATACGCCCGCCGTCGCACCATAGACGATCAGCAGCACCGATGGCGGGATCAGGATGCCGAGGCAACCGCCGGCCGTGATGGCGCCCGCCGACAGCTGCGTGCTGTAGCCAGCCTTCAGCATGGCAGGCAGCGCCAGCAATCCCATCAGGGTAACCACGGCACCGACGATGCCGGTGGCCGTAGCAAACACGGCGCAGGTGACGACGGTTGCCACTGCCAGTGAACCGGGCACCCGTGCCATCGCGATATGCAGGCTCTTGAACAGCTTTTCGATCAGATTGGCGCGTTCGACCAGGTAGCCCATGAAAATGAAGAGCGGGATCGAGATCAGTACATCGTTGGCCATCACCGAATATGCACGCTGCACCATCAGGTCCAGCGTCTGCTGTACCGCCAGACTGGGGTCCCGACTGTAGAAGGCGAACCAGGCAAACATCACCCCCATGCCCATCAGCGTGAAGGCGGTTGGAAAGCCGAGCATGATCGCGACCACGACCAGCGCCAGCATCAGTAGCCCGAGATGCCCGTTCGTCATGTTCGCAGGCGAAGGCATCAGGATAATCAGGCCGACGACTATCGCGGCCAGTATGGATAAACCAAACCAGACTTCTTTTCTCATCGCTGGCTCCCGGCGTTGTTGGTAACAAATTTATCGGCTTCGACAATATCCTGGTCGCTCACATGGACCATGGCCTTGAGTTTGTCCACATCGACTTCCTCAACATCCTTCACGCGCGCCGGCCATTCGCCCTGCTGCAGGCAAATCACGCAGCGGACAATTTCCACACAGCCTTGCACCAGCAATAAAATTCCCGAGATCGGTATGACCATCTTGAATGGATAAAGCGGCGGGCCATTGGCAGTCAGCGTCGAATGCTCATTGATCGCCAGTGATTCGGCGGCATAGGTATAACCGGCCCACACGAGCGCGATCACGCCAGGAATGAAAAAGACGAAGTAAAGGATCAGATCCAGGAATGCCTGCAGCCTGGGCGGGAAAAATCCGTACAGCACATCGCCGCGCACGTGGCCGTTTTTTGGCAGCGTATAGGCACCGGCCATCATGAATGCCGAGCCGTACATCATGATCATCAACTCGAATGACCATGGGTTCGGGTGATTGAGTACGTAGCGTGAGAATACTTCCCACGAAATGAGAAAGGTCAGACCCACGATAAGCCAGGAAAATAACTGACCTACCCAGCTGCTCACCTTGTCTATGAAAAGCAAAACGTTCTGCATGACAGTCTCCGATATAAAGACGGGTGACATAAGTCGCATCGGCGACGATATTCAGTACCTAATTTCAGTACCTAATAAAACACCATCCGATGTTCTGGATGGTGTTTTATCGAGCGTTCAGGCGGCTCAGCCTTTCTTCGGTGTCGCGCGCGAGAAGTAATGGTTGTAGGCCATGCGACGATTATTGTTGGTGTCCATGTCCCATTTCATTGCGCGTTCGGCAAAAGCTCTTTGCGATTTTTCCACTTCCTTGAACAGTGGATTGTCGGCGCCTTTTTTCGCCACTACATCGTCCCAGATTTTCAACTGGGTTTGCAGCAGTGCATCCGGCGTTTTGTAGAACTTGACGCCATCCTTGGCTTGCATGTCGCGGTAATCTTTCGAATAGCGGTCGATGGCTTTCCAGGACATGTCGGCCGAGGATGCTTCCACCGCATTGGCGATGATGGCTTTCATTTTTGGTGGCAGTGATTCGTACTTGGTCTTGTTGAAACTGATCTCGAACTGCTCCGAGCTTTGGTGGAAGCTTTGCAGCATGCAGACCTTGGAAACGTCGGGGAATCCCAGCAGACGGTCGGAGCTGGCATTGTTGAACTCGGCGCCATCCAGCAGGCCGCGATCCATCGCCGGCACGATCTCGCCGCCAGGCAAGGCATTGACTGCCGCACCCATCGCGGTAAACAAATCGATCGCCAGGCCGTTGGTGCGGAACTTCAGGCCCTTCAAGTCTTCCGGCTTGGTAATTGGTTTCTTGAACCAGCCTAGTGGCTGGGTAGGCATAGGTCCGGTCAGGAAGGAGGTGACGTTCGCGCCTATCGATGTGTAGAGTTTTTCCAGCAGTTCCTTGCCGCCGCCGTATTTGTGCCATGCCAGCACCATGTTCGCATCCATGCCGAATACCGGACCCGAGGTCCACAGCGCAATCGCGCTTTGCTTGCCGTAGTTGTAGCCCATCACGCCATGGCCGCCGTCCAGCGTACCTTTCGATACCGCGTCCAGCAAGCCGAAGGCGGGTACCACTGCGCCGGCAGGCAGTACTTCAATCTTGAGCTCGCCGCCGGTCATGTTATTGACTTTTTTGGCGAAATCGAGCGCGTATTCGTGGAAGATATCCTTGCTTGGCCAGGTGCTTTGAAAGCGCATTTGCGTGACGCCTTGCGCACTCGCGATCATCGGGAAGCTCAGTGCCGCTGCTGCGCCACCGGTGGCGGCAGTGCCCAGGAATTTGCGGCGCGATGCAGTTGAAGATTCAGTGTTGGGGGCAGTGGTCTGGTTCGCTTTGTGATTCTTCTTCATTGTGTATCTCCTTTTATATTTTTAGAAATAACTTTGATTCTGTCACCCGATAGGTAGCTCCATTTTTAAAAATGGCGGCAGGACTGACGTTCGTAGAATGCGCTTTCGCATGCACATGTCAAGTTGCAATGCAGCAATGTGACAGGATTTTTTCAGTCATTTTTTGCTTGCGCGACGAAAATAAAAATGAATCTGTTAACTATCCGCGATTCGATGCTTCGATCTTCGATGATGATTTTTGATGGCCTTGATTGCACCCTGAAAATACGGTTTTTACAGAGAGGAAATGACAGTTTCTTGCATCATTTTTCCATCACCCTTAAATGAGTTGATGCGCACACAAAGCCGTCACAATTGCAGCATCGGCGATCGGTTTTTCATCCCGTCAGGCTGCATTTGTGACGATCCGATTAATCTGTTTAAATGACTCAATTATTTTTTGCGTCTCATCGCCGCGCCGATTTTTCTTACGCGACGCTTACAAAAAACGGGCATATTTTTCTCATGACTTATATCGAGCTGATACAAATCAATCCGCAGGGACGTCCGGTGCGTGCAGTCGGCAAACTCGACGACATCGCACGGCAGGTATGCACGGCCACTGCTGCCTTGTATGCAGCGGCCGGCTTTGTGCCGCCCTGGGTCGGTTACCTTGCATGGCACGACGATCATGTCGTGGGTGCCTGCGCTTTCAAGTCGGCGCCAGTCGATGGCAAGGTGGAAATCGGTTATTTCACTTTTCCAGACTGGGAGGGACAAGGCATAGGCACCTTGATGGTCAGGCAGTTGCTGGATATCGCGCATACAGCGCAGCCGCAATTGACGGTCATCGCGCAGACCGGCAATGAAGAGGGTGCATCGAGTGCCATCCTGCGCAAGCTTGGTTTCACGTTCGCACGCGCGTTCGAACATGTAGACGATGGCGAGATATGGGAATGGCAGCGGGTCGGTGGCGCGCAGGCGCTGGAGTCGCCGGATGTTTGAGTACAAGACCATCGCCTTGTTTGCCGTGACTGCTCTGGCAGAAATCGTCGGCTGCTATTTACCCTATCTGTGGTTGCGCCAGTCCGGTTCGGTCTGGCTGCTGATACCTGCTGCGTTCAGCCTGGCTCTGTTTGCATGGTTGCTGTCGCTGCATCCGGAAGCCAGCGGTCGCGTCTATGCAGCCTATGGCGGCGTCTACGTGGCTGCGGCGATTGGATGGCTGTGGCTGGTCGACGGCATCAAGCCTACGGTCTGGGATGCGGCCGGCGTGGCTTGCACATTTGTCGGCATGGGCATCATCATGTTTGCCCCGCGCGCATGATGTCGTTACCGGATATGGATGCCGGGCCAGTGCCTACGCCTTGCACAGGCGTCTGCCATATCGATACGCAATCCAGGCTGTGCAGCGGCTGCTGGCGCCTGATAGAAGAAATAGCGCAGTGGAGCGTGGCCAGCGAGAGCGAGAAGCGGACGATGTGGCGCGCGATACAGCGGCGACGCCAGGATGCTGGAATTTCCTGAAGCATGCGCAGGAGTGCGCGCCAGCGCGCTATGTGTGCGATTATTCCGCTGCACAGAATTTTATAAAGAAGCGATATGGAATTGAATTTTTACAAACCTGCAAAAACCGTCACCGGCCCCGCATACAGCGTGTATTTCAAGATCGTGGCGACGGTGTTTTCTATCGGGCTGGGCGTGTATGCGATTGATATTGCGCTGCGCTTTCCATTGCTGGAATACGGCTTCAGCGTCAAGGCGCTGCTGTTTTTTGCGGCCCTGATGCTGATCGTCAGTTACTACTGGTTTCTGCGCTCTACAGTGACGATAGATGAAAAAGGCATTACGCAAACCTGGCTCTACAATCGCCAGGTTGAATGGCGCGATGTGCGCAGCGCTAAGATGCTGGGCGTGCCTTATGCCGGCTGGATTTTTCCGCCGCGCCTGGTGGTGCGCACCGGTAATTCCTTCACGACCTTCAATGGCGGCAGCAGGGAACTCTTGATCGAGTTTGCACATATCTCGCTGGCGTTCCAGATGAAGAAGCAGGCCGGCGACTGACTGCGTTTTCCGGCGCGCCCGCTTGGTTCTAAACTGGTTTGCGTTAGCCTAGCGCACCGGGCTGGTCTTGCTGATTACCTCGGCCGTCCAGCGCACGATTTCATCGACAGATGCAGAAGGTGCGCCCAGATGATTCGTATCCGGCTCGTAGAGTTTGCTCAGTGGGTTTGCCGGCAGCGCATCAAACATCGCTTGCCTGACCTTGAGCAAGCCCGGATAGTCACCCTTGGGACCTATATACAAGACGGGTATTTGCGGGTTCACGTTTTTCATCGCCGCGGTCTGGTTCATTGCGCCTTCGGGGTCGAACCAGCCCAGGTAAGCTGCAGGTGTGGAAACAAGCGGATAGCTGCCCCTGGAACCCTCGTAATCAGAGAGACTGGTTTTTTCATTTCCCTTGCCCTCGGCGATCAGCTTCTGCGCCAGTTCTACTGAGGGCCCCACTTTTTCCCGAAAAACAGAGTTGCTGACATTGCCGCCCGGTGCGATCGCAATGATGCCGTCTACGCGGTGTTGCCTGGCGAAATAGAGCGTGAACAGACCGCCCTGACTGTGGCCGGCGACAAAAAATCTGTTCGCACCCTTGCTGCGCAGGGAGTCGAGCGCGGCTTCGACCTCCTGTTCGGCAACACTCACGCTGACATCGTAATCGCGCCTGCCTGACCAGGGCATCTCTAGATTGGCAACGAGGTAGCCTTTTGCTTCGAGTGCAGACGCCAGATCCGCCACATGTTTCATCGGCGAGCCGCCCTTGCCATGCATGATCACGATGCCTGTTTTTTGAGCAGGCGCGTTGGCGTCGCTGGCGGCACATGCCCAGCCGCCGATCAGCAGGGCCGCAAGAAAAGTAATGAAACGTTTCATTTTTATCTCCTGATGTGGGTTTGGGATACTGCTTGCTGATGCCGGTAGAACTGGAGGCACATTGCGCTGCGCGCGTTGTCGAATACAGGCAAGCGCCATTGCAGCGCTTGCCTGTCTCCGGTCTTTATTGCACCAGGCGTATCGTCAGCGGATAGCGGTAGGCTTGCCCTTTGGAGGCAGCCACTGCAGCGAGTATGCAGAAAACAAGATTGGCGACAAACAGGATAGGCATCAAGACCAGGCCGATCAGGATGAATGCCAGCACCCATGCAATCACGAAACCTATCGTGATCGTGATTTGAAAATTCAAGGCTTCCTTGGCTTGTTCGCCAACGAACGCTGAATTGTCTTTTTTGAGGATCCAGATAATGAGAGAACCGATGAATCCGGTGAAGATGCCCAGAAGATGGGCCAGCATGGCGAGGTTGCAATCGTCTTTGCTTGGACTGCCTGCTTCGATTTGATCCATGAAAACTCCCTGAGGTTGGTAGTACAAGGTTACGTCGAAACTGGTGTGTCTGTTTATGCGCGCCTGCTGCATGGTGATGCAATTGGCTGGCTGGATACTTCCTTTGTTTTATGGATAGTGCGTGCGCGGCTGCTCGCAACGCGAGTACATCGCGCATCGTCATGGGGCACGATGCGCGATGTAGATGCTTTTATGCAGCAGCTTTTTTGGCAGCCGGCGTTTTCTTCGCCGCAGCCTTTTTAGCCGGAGCTTTTTTCGCAGCCGGTTTTTTAGCGGCCACTTTCTTTGCCGCTACCTTCTTCGCGGCTTTCACTGGCGCTGCATCTGCTGTTCCCTCTGCATCGTCCGCTACGGCCGCTGCCTTGCCCTTGGCCGGCACTTTTTCCTTGCGCGGTTCAAACTCGAAGCTGGTCTTGCCGTCCTGGCCCCTGACGAGGTAAGCCTTGAATGCGCGACGCGTGCGTTGCGACACGAAACCCGGTAGCAGGTCGGTCTTGCCTTCGTTGAGCAGCTTGCTCATTTGTTCCGGCAGGATTTCCTGTTGCAGGATGATGCGGCCGCTGCGGAAATCGCAGGTCTTCGGTTTGGCGACCGACATTTCGCAGACATACGACAAAGGCATTTCATACACGCCGTTGCCGCATTTCGGACAAGGTCCTAGCGGCGTCTGGCCGGTGAAGTCTACCGCTTCCGCATTTTCGTCATCGTTCTGGCCGAAATCGAATTCGAGCTTGAAGTTCTTGATTTCTTCATCGCGTGAAATTTTCAGCACGGCGGCGAAGGGCCTGCCCATCTTCGAGCGGAAGCCTTGCAGCGGTCCTATCGTCCTGTTGGTCAGCAGTTCTTCGACTTCGGCGACTTCAAACTGGCGGCTGCCCGGTGTCTTGCTCATCGAGAATTCGCACTTGGTGCAGGCGAAGCGACGGTAATTCTCTTTCACCACGCTGCCGCAATTCGGGCATGGCGTTTTCAGCGTCGCGTAGTCGCCCGGGATCGTGTCGTTGTCGTATTCCTTGGCGCGCTTGACGATCACTTGCGTCATCTGCGCGATTTCGCGCATGAATTCTTCACGGCTGATTTTGCCGCGTTCCATTTCCGACAGCTTGTATTCCCAGCCGCCGGTCAGTTCCGGTGCGGTCAGTTCATTGACGCCGAGGCCGCGCAGCAAGGTCATCAGCTGGAAGGCCTTGGCGGTCGGGATCATTTCCCGGCCTTCGCGCAGCAGGTATTTTTCGTTGAGCAAACCTTCTATGATGGCTGCGCGCGTGGCTGGCGTGCCGAGGCCCTTGCCGGACATCGCTTCGCGCAAGCCTTCGTCGTCTATCAACTTGCCGGCGCCTTCCATCGCGGACAGCAGCGTGGCTTCCGAATAGCGTGCAGGCGGTTTGGTGACGAGGCCGTTGGCGACCACCGATTCGGTTTTGACTTTTTCACCTTTGGCGACCGGGACCAGCGTGCCGCTGTTTTCCGGGTCTTTTTCGTCTATGACTTCCTTGCCGTAGACCGCCAGCCAGCCCGGATTGGTCAAGACCTTGCCTTCGGTCTTGAACTGATGGCCAGAGACTTCGGTGTAGCGTGTCGTGACCTGGAATTCTGCCGCCGGGAAGAAGATGGACATGAAGCGGCGCGTCACCAGGTCGTACAGCTTTTGTTCAGGCTCGGACAGGTTCTTCGGCGCTTGCGTGGTCGGGATGATCGCAAAGTGATCGCTGATTTTCGTGTTATCGAAAATCCGCTTGTTCGGCTTGACCCATTTGTTGTCGAGGATCTGCTTGGCAAACTGGTGATAGTTATTGTTTTCGGCGACGACTCCGAGCGTCTCCAGCACGGTCGGCAAATAATCTTCCGGCAGGTGGCGCGAATCGGTACGCGGATAGGTCAATACCTTGTGCCGCTCGTACAGCGCTTGCGCCAGGCCGAGCGTGTTTTTTGCCGAGAAACCGAAACGTGCATTGGCTTCGCGCTGCAAGCTGGTCAGGTCGAACAGTGCCGGCGCCATCGAGGTGGTCGGCTTCGATTCCTCGGTGACATTGCCCTGCTTGCCGCCACGGCAGGCGGCGACGATGGATTCCGCTGCCGCCTTGCTCCACAGGCGTTCTGCCCGACGCTCAGGATCAACTTCGTCTTTCTTGAATTTGGTGTCCAGCCAGCGGCCTTGATAAATGCCGGCGGCGCAGATGAATTCGGCGCGCACTTCCCAGAAATCGCGCGAGACGAATTTCTTGATCTTCTCTTCACGCTCGACCACGATGGACAGCGTAGGCGTTTGCACGCGACCCACGGTTGTCAGGTAGAAGCCGCCTTCCTTCGAGTTGAAGGCCGTCATCGCACGCGTGCCGTTGATGCCTATCAGCCAGTCGGCTTCGCTGCGGCAACGCGCGGCGTCAGCCAGCGGCATCATTTCTTCATCGCTGCGCAGATGCTTGAATGCTTCGCGGATCGCGCCCGGCGTCATCGATTGCAGCCACAGGCGCTTGATCGGTTGCTTGGCTTTCGTGTATTGCGCGATCAGGCGGAAGATCAGTTCGCCTTCCCGCCCGGCATCGCATGCGTTGATCAGGGAGGTAACGTCCTTGCGCTTGATCAGCTTGTTCAATACCTTCAGGCGCGATTCAGTCTTGGCGATCGGGTTGACGGCGAAATGCGGCGGGATCATAGGCAGATGCGCGAATGACCATTTGCCGCGCTTGACGTCGAATTCTTCCGGCACCGCGATTTCCAGCAGGTGACCGACGGCCGAGGAAAGTACGTATTCGTCGGATTCAAAGTACTCATCGTGCTTGGTAAAGCCGCCGAGCGTCTTCGCGATATCGTTCGCTACTGAGGGCTTCTCGGCAATGATGAGTGTTTTTGTCATGATCTTTGTTCTCTAATGAAGGTGCCGGCACACATGGCTGGGTGCAGGTTGAGACATGCAGCTTATGGCGAGGGCGGCTTTTTTCAGGAAAGACCCGCGCTAATATAAGAGTTGCATAGCCGTCAAGCGGCCAATGATAAGCGCGTTGCGGCGAAATCCGCAAGCAGGAGGCAAAAGAGAAGTGAAAAAGAAGGCAGCTAGTGTTGTTGAAGAAGCATGCCCGGCGTGGTCGGGCATGCGTGGCCGGCAGCTATCAGTGCAGCATCCGCGGCGCGGCATCGTCGTCGTCGAGGAAGAGTTCATCGAAGATCAAGCCATCCGGCTCCTTGCCCTGGCTCCACAGCACCATCAGCACGATGACCTTGAGCTTGTCGAGCGAAACTGGCGATTCGCCGGCTGCCAGTGCGCGTTCGATGACGATTTCGCGCTGGACCGGGTTGATCAGCTTGGCCGCTTCGAGGAACTGGATGAAGCCGACTGCAGCCGTACCGAGCACGTCCATTTCTTGCCACACATAAATGCGGGTGCCGAAAGAGAACGCGGTCTGCTGCGGGTAGGAATCGGAAAATTCGTTGGTGGTTTCGGCCAGAGCCGTCAGCCAGCCGAGCGCCTTCGAGATTTCTTCTTCCTCAAAGCCGATGGCGGACAATTTTTTTACCAGCGCCTCCGAGTCCGGGCAGGCATCGGGGCGGTAATAGGTTTCATACAAATAAACTAGGACATCAAACATGGCATCACCGTAGCGCTTGGGTTAAGACGACACCATCGCGAGTGTCGTCAGGATCGGATGCGTATGAATCACACTCTATATACGGAACAGCATGCAAAGAGGTGTTACGACAGCGGCAGATCAAAGACAGCGCTTACTGGATTCAAGGATACCCTAAAAAAGCGGGAGCCAACAGGGGCAAAGAGTTTTGTTGGATGGATGTAATGCCAAATTGAAATGACAGGGCCGGGTCTGGCGAACCGTGATGCCGTTTAGTCAAGGCGGCGGTACAGATTGCCGGGCAATATTTCAAGCCGCCGGCTTAATTCCAGCGTCAGCAACTGTGCATTCAGCGCCGCGATATCGAGCTGGCAACGCCCGGCCAGGGTGTCGGCATCCACCGCATCGAAACCCAGGGCTTCCAGTACCCGTGCCGCTTGTGCATCGATAGCTTGTGTATCGAATCCCGGCGCGCCGGCCATGGACGGCATCACCGTTGCCGTCGCTGCATATTGCAATTCTTCCAGAATATCCTGCGCCGATTCCACCAGCTTGGCGCCCTGCTTGATCAACAGGTGGCAACCCTTGGACAGCGGCGCATGTATTGAACCGGGAATTGCAAACATGTCGCGTCCCTGTTCGGCCGCCATGCGCGCCGTGATTAGCGAGCCAGATTGCAGCGCTGCTTCAACCACCAGTACGCCGCGCGCCAGGCCGCTGATGATGCGGTTGCGGCGCGGGAAGTTGGCGGCGATCGCCGGCATGCCGAGCGCGTATTCGCTGAGGATGCAGCCGGCTTCAGCGATTTGATGCGCCAGCGCGCGGTTGCGTGCCGGGTAGACGAGGTCGGCGCCGGTGCCTATGACGGCGATGGTGGAACCGGCGTCCGGCATCTGTTTGACAGCGAGCAGGCCGCCGCGATGTGCGGCGGTGTCTATGCCCAGCGCCATGCCGGAGATGATGCTCAAGCCAGCCAGGCTCAAGGCTTCGGAAAATTTCTCTGCATTGCTTATCCCCTGTGCAGTCGCATTGCGGCTGCCGACGACTGCCAGCGAAGGTCGTGACAGCAGGGCGAGGCGGCCTTTTGCATACAGCAGGATGGGCGGGTCGGAAATTTCGAGTAGCGCGGGTGGGTAGTCCGGGTCGGCCAGCGTCAGTACATGATTGTCCGGCTGCGCGGCCCATGCCCGGGTGCGTTCAATTAACAGTGTGAGGGCGTCGGATGGCGGTGCGAGCAGTGCATGCGCGATGCGCTCCGGCACGACTTGCTGGAGCGCTGCATATGCTGTGACAAAGATGTTTTCCGGCAGGCCGAAGGCGCCCAGCAATCTGCGTGCGGTATCGGGACCGACGCCGGGCGTCTGTTCCAGCCGCAGCCAGCTTGCCAGATCGTCCGGGGCCGGCACTAGGTACCTGTACTAGCGGTTCCGACGCGCAACAGCATGCAATTGATGCGTGCGCTGCGCGTCCGGCTTGCGGTCGAATGCCTTATTCGGGCGATTTGGCGACATCGGCTATCTGCACGGTATCGGTCACCTGCATCACCAGGCCGTAAGAGATATTGCTGAAGACGCGGAAGATCAGCAGATTGCCATAGGTTTCATCAGGCAGTTTGATCAAGCCGCGGCCATTGCCCTCGGTGCGATCTGCCACCATCTTGCCCAGCCGCTGCAGTTCCAGCACGCTGCCGATATCGACGCCATCCTTGCTGCCGCGATTGATGGACACGATCTGGTTCTGGCCGGCTTGCGAAACGCCGCCGTAGACCGACACGATTTGTGCATCCACTTGTTGTTCAGGCGGGTGCGGCACATAGTTCATGAATGGCGCCGGCTCTATCGCGATCAATCGATCGTGCACGCCCATTTCTTCCTTCGCATTCATCACGATGAAGGTATGCGGTTCGGTGTCGATATTGCTCAGGCGTTTCAGTTTCAGGGTGCCCAGATACACGGCTTCATGACCGATGATTTCCTTGGTGGCAGGATCCTTCAAGGGCTTGCCTGGGCGGAAGGCTTCAAATTCGCTGCGGCCTTTCAAGTCGCCGCGCACATAGGCTTTGTCGCCGTTGGCGAGGAAGACATGCCCTTCCTGCGTGGCGACGATGCGCGGCGCAGTTTTCAATTCATCTTCAGCGACGATCAGCGGCTTCGTCAGGAAGTGTTCTATGGCTGACAGCGGGATCGTGGCGATTGCATTGGTGGGGGCTTCGCTCGAGCGCACTTGCGGTGACAGGCGCACGGTAGGCATGCCGCCACGGTCGCCGGAACCTTTGCCCAGGCGCAATTTGCCGGCAACGCGGTCGAAATAGATGATTTGTCCCGGATATATCCAGTGCGGATTGCGTATCTGTTCGCGATTCATGTCCCAGACTTGCGGCCAGCACCATGGACGCTGCAGGAATTTCCCTGAAATATCCCACAAGGTATCGCCGCGCACGACGACATGCTGGTCGGGGGCGTTTGCCAAAAATGCACATTTCGCCTTGCTGGCGACCGCTTTTGGCGGCGTTTCGGCGTAGGTAATTGCGGGTAGGGCGATGGAGGTGAATGCGAGAAAGAGTGCAGCTGTGCTAAAATTTTTCATGGTTTGTCCGGTGAGCTTGACCTGTTGTGACGCCATTACTGTGCTGCAGCATGTTATGAGTGAAATAACACATTCGTGAAAAGACTTGCTAAATTGAATCAAATTCTGCACATAAATCCTTGAAGTAGCAAGAAAACCACGCTGTTAACCTGCCGCCTTGTTGCGCAAAAGTCGTATGTCCATATTAAATATCCTGCGTTACCCCGATTCACGGCTGCACAAGATAGCCAAGCCAGTCACCGTGTTCGATGCACGCATCAAGACGCTGGTCGCCGACATGGCTGAAACCATGTATGAAGCGCCAGGAGTCGGCCTGGCCGCTTCGCAAGTCGATGTGCATGAGCAAATCATCGTCATCGATACCTCGGAAACGCGCTCCGAACTGCGTGCCTACATCAATCCGGAGCTGATCTGGGTCAGCCCGGAAAGGCAGATTTACGATGAGGGTTGCCTGTCCGTGCCCGGCGTCTACGATGGCGTCGAGCGCCATGCGCAAGTCAAGGTGCGCGCTTACGATGCAGACGGCAAGCAGTTCGAGCTGGAAGCTGACGGTTTGCTGGCTGTCTGCATACAGCATGAAATGGATCATTTGAAAGGCAAGGTCTTTGTTGAATACCTGTCGCCGCTCAAGCGCAATCGGATCAAGGCCAAGATGCTCAAGGAAGAGCGTGAATTGCAGCGCCACAACAAGCTGGCACAACGCTGAACCCGGGTTGCGGCTGCATCCCGCATCCCGGCCTGCCAACTTCGGCCCGGATCAGGTGCCTGCCGTACTACAATCCATCCCATGAAAATAATTTTTGCCGGTACGCCGGAATTTGCGGCGGTCGCACTGGCGGCCCTGCACGCAGCTGGTTTTGAAATCCCGCTGGTATTGACGCAACCGGACCGCCCGGCCGGCCGCGGCATGCAATTGCACGCATCGGCCGTCAAGCAATTCGCACTTGCGCACAATATCCCGGTCGCGCAGCCGGTATCGCTCAAGCTCGACGGCAAGTATCCGGAGGTCGCGCAAGAAGCGCATGCGCTGCTGCGGGCGACGCCGCATGACGTGATGGTGGTGGCCGCCTATGGCTTGATCCTGCCGCAATCGGTACTCGATATCCCGCCGCGCGGCTGCCTCAATATCCACGCCTCCTTGCTGCCGCGCTGGCGCGGCGCCGCACCTATCCATCGCGCGATAGAAGCCGGCGATGCCGAAACCGGCGTCACCATCATGCAGATGGAACTGGGTCTGGATACCGGCCCCATGCTGTTGATGCAGCGCTTGCCGATCACGGCTGACGATACCACCGCCAGCCTGCATGACAAGCTGGCCAAACTCGGCGGCGAGATGATAGTCGATGCCTTGCGCAAGCTGGAGCGCGGCGAGCTGAGCGCGACGCCGCAACCCGAGGCAGGCGCCAATTACGCGGCGAAAATTTCCAGAGAAGAGGCCACGCTGGATTTCCGCCAGCCGGCGCAGGAACTGGGCTGCAAGGTGCGCGCATTCAATCCCTTTCCTGGCGCGATGGGTGTGTGCAATGGCACTCCGGTCAAGTTCTGGCAGGCCGAAGTACTGGAGTCTTCCAATCAATGGCAAGCCGGCCAGGTCATTTCCGCCAATGCGCATGACGGCGTCGTGATTGCCTGCGGCAAGGGCGCCTTGCGCGTGACCGAGCTGCAAAAGCCGGGCGGCAAGCGCTTGCCGGCGGTGGAATTCATCAAGGGCTTCCCGCTCGAAGGCGCCTGCTTCGATTGACAGCGCTGCTACGCGCCGGATACCGCAAGCGAGGGCTTTCACGTATAATTTTTACTGCGCCGATTTGATTGCACAAGTCAAAACCAGCTTGCGGGCGCAAGGGCATGCCTGACAGCGCATGCTCGATAAATACTGCTAAAGCGGAGGTTGGTGAAAAACCCGGTCCCGTTTTACAGGCCGGGTTTTTGCATTTATGCACCAAGACCGATAACGAACAAATAAAGAACTCACGATGAAACGCGACGCCCTCTGCCCTACCGAAACCTTATTGCGCGACTTGATGGCGCGCCGCATCCTGATACTGGATGGCGCGATGGGCACGATGATCCAGCAATACAAGCTGACTGAAGAGGATTATCGCGGTACGCGTTTCGCCGACTTTGCAGTGCCGGGCAAGGAAATTTTCGTCAAGGGCAATAATGAATTGCTGTCGCTGACGCGCCCGGATGTGATCAGCGCGATCCACGAGGAATACCTGGCGGCCGGAGCCGATCTGATCGAGAGCAATACCTTCGGCGCGACCACGGTGGCGCAGGACGATTACCACATGGGCCATCTGGCCTACGAGATGAACGTCGCCTCGGCGCGTCTCGCACGCGCTGCCTGCGACAAGTACTCGACCCAGGACAAGCCGCGTTTCGTCGCCGGCGCACTGGGACCCACGCCGAAGACCGCCTCGATTTCGCCGGACGTCAATGATCCGGCGGCGCGCAACGTCACTTTCGATCAACTGGTGACGGCCTATCTGGACCAGACGCGCGGCCTGGTTGAAGGCGGCGCCGACGTGCTGCTGGTCGAAACCATATTCGATACCTTGAATTGCAAGGCAGCGCTGTTTGCGATCGATCAATTCTTTGAAGAGTCGGGCAAGCGTCTGCCTATCATGATTTCGGGTACCGTCACCGATGCGTCGGGTCGCATTCTGTCCGGGCAAACGGTGCCGGCATTCTGGCATTCTATCCGCCATGCGCAGCCATTGACGGTGGGCTTGAACTGCGCGCTCGGTGCGGCGCTGATGCGCCCGTATGCAGAAGAATTGTCGAAGATAGCCGACACCTATGTCTGCATCTACCCGAACGCGGGTTTGCCCAATCCGATGAGCGATACCGGCTTCGATGAAACGCCGGACGTTACCTCTTCGTTGTTGCGCGATTTTGCCGAAAGCGGTTTCGTCAATATCGCCGGCGGTTGCTGCGGCACCACGCCGAGCCACATCAAGGCGATCGCCGATATCGTCGCCAATATTGCACCGCGCGTCGTGCCGACGCTGGAACCGACGCTGAAGCTGTCTGGCCTGGAGCCCTTCATCATCGATGACAGCTCGCTGTTTGTGAACGTCGGCGAGCGTACCAACGTCACCGGCTCGAAAGCATTCGCGCGCCTGATCCTGAACGAGCAATACGATGAAGCGCTGGCAGTTGCGCGACAACAGGTTGAAAACGGTGCGCAAATCATCGACATCAATATGGATGAGGCGATGTTGGATTCGCTGGCGGCGATGTCGCGTTTCCTGAACCTGATCGCGTCCGAGCCGGATATCGCGCGCGTGCCCATCATGATCGATTCATCGAAATGGTCGGTGATAGAAGCGGGCTTGAAATGCGTGCAGGGCAAGTCCATTGTCAATTCGATTTCGATGAAGGAAGGCGAAGAAAAATTCCTGCATGAAGCGAAGCTGTGCCGCCGCTACGGCGCGGCCGTGATCGTGATGGCTTTCGATGAAAAAGGCCAGGCCGATACCTTCGAGCGCAAGATAGAAATCTGCGAACGCGCCTACAAACTGCTGGTGAATGAAGTCGGCTTCCCGCCGGAAGACATCATCTTCGATCCGAACATATTCGCGATTGCGACCGGCATCGAAGAACATAATAATTACGCAGTCGACTTCATCAATTCGGTGCGCTGGATCAAGGAGAATCTGCCGCACGCAAAAATTAGCGGCGGCGTCTCCAACGTCAGCTTCAGTTTCCGCGGCAATGATCCGGCGCGCGAAGCGATACACACGGTGTTCCTGTATCACGCGATCAAGGCCGGCATGACGATGGGCATCGTCAACGCCGGCATGGTCGGCGTCTACGACAACCTGCCGGCGGAATTGCGCGAACGCGTCGAAGACGTGGTGCTGAATCGCCGCGAAGATGCGACCGAACGCATGATCGAAATCGCCTCGACCCTGAAGGCCGGTGACAAGAAGGAAGAAGTCACGCTCGAATGGCGCAGCGGCACCGTGCAGCAGCGCCTGGCGCACGCGCTGGTGCAGGGCATCACGCAATGGATAGTCGAGGATACGGAGGAAGCGCGGCAGGAATTGCTGACCAATGGCGGCCGTCCTATCCATGTGATCGAAGGCCCGCTGATGGATGGCATGAACATCGTCGGCGACCTGTTCGGCCAGGGCAAGATGTTCTTGCCGCAGGTCGTCAAATCCGCGCGTGTGATGAAGCAGGCGGTCGCGCATCTGATCCCATTCATCGAAGAAGAAAAACGGTTATTGCAAGAACAGACCGGTATCGTCAGCAAGCCGAAAGGCAAGATCGTCATTGCGACGGTCAAGGGCGACGTGCATGACATCGGCAAGAATATCTTGTCGGTGGTCCTGCAATGCAATAACTTCGAAGTCGTGAACATGGGCGTGATGGTGCCATGCTCGGAAATCCTGGCGCGCGCCAAGGCCGAGAATGCCGATATCATCGGCCTGTCCGGCTTGATCACGCCTTCGCTGGAAGAGATGGCTTACGTCGCGAAAGAGATGCAGCGC
>NZ_JAUSME010000188.1 GCF_030645555.1 Herminiimonas sp. | reverse complement strand
ATGCCGATGATGAAACCGAACAGGCTGAAGGTCACCGCAGTGAGGATCAGGAAGCTGATCATCCAGAACGGATGGGCAATTTCAAATGCAACAAAGAGCCTGGCGGTGGCCAGTATCAGCAAGCCGAGGATGACTGATTTGGTCGCCGCCGCACCGACATAGCCGATCACGATTTCAACATGGGAAATCGGCGCCGAGAGGATTTCGTATATCGTGCCCGCATACTTGGGCATGAAGATGCCGAACGATGCATTCGAGATGCTTTCCGTCATCAGCGCCATCATGATCAGGCCGGGGACGATGAATGCACCGTAACTGACGCCGTTGACTTCGACCATGCGGGCGCCTATCGCGGCGCCGAACACGACAAAATACAGCGAAGTTGAAATCACCGGCGCGGCTATGCTTTGCATCAGCGTGCGCCAGGTGCGCGCCAGTTCGAAATGGTAGATGGCGCGGATTGCGTAAATATTCATGGTTTTTTCTTAATCCTTGCTGTGCACTAAACTGACGAAGATCTCTTCCAGCGAGCTTTGGCTGGATTGCAGGTCCTTGAAGTCGATACCGTGTTCGCCCAGTTTCTTCAACAATTCAGCTATGCCGGTTTGTTCGCTTTGCGCGTCGAAGGTATAAATCAATTCATTGCCATCTGGAGTGAGTTCCAGTTGCGATGTTGCAAACTCTGCCGGGATCGCTGCCAACGGACGTTGCAGATGCAGCCTCAGCTGCTTCTTGCCCAGCTTGGCCATCAGCACGGCCTTGTCCTCGACCAGGATGATTTCGCCTTTGCGGATCACACCTATGCGGTCCGCCATTTCCTCGGCTTCTTCTATGTAATGCGTGGTGAGAATGATGGTCACGCCGCTGGCGCGCAAGCCGCGCACCATTTCCCACATGTCGCGCCGCAATTCCACATCGACGCCGGCAGTCGGTTCATCGAGAAACAGGATTTGCGGCTCATGCGAGAGCGCCTTGGCGATCATCACGCGGCGCTTCATGCCGCCCGACAGTGCAAATATCTTGGCATCCTTCTTGTCCCACAGCGACAGCGCACGCAAGACCTTTTCGACATGCGCATGATCCGGCGCCTTGCCGAATATGCCGCGGCTGAAATTGACCGTCGCCCATACCGTTTCAAATGAATCGGTGGACAGTTCCTGCGGCACCAGCCCGATCTTGGCGCGCGCAGCGCGATAGTCGCTGACGATGTCATGGCCGTCGGCCAGCACCGTGCCGGTGCCCGGATTGACGATGCCGCAAATGATATTGAACAGCGTGGTCTTGCCGGCGCCGTTGGGGCCGAGCAGGGCGAAGATTTCACCGCGGCGGATGTCCAGGTCGATGCCCTTGAGGGCATGGAAACCGGAAGCATAGGTCTTGGTCAGTTGCCTGA
>NZ_JAUSME010000167.1 GCF_030645555.1 Herminiimonas sp. | reverse complement strand
ATGCCTACTTTTTGATTGACTGGAACGGACTGGAGTATGGTCGACATGATTTCTGCTTCGCGTGTTTTGAATGTGATTGTGGTTCAGATGGAACTGGGCGGATAAAAATTAACTGAGCTTGCCCAGGACGAGATATTCGAGCAGCGCCTTTTGCGCATGCAGGCGATTTTCCGCTTCATCCCAGACCACCGACTGCGGGCCATCGATGACTTCGGCGGAGACTTCTTCACCGCGGTGCGCCGGCAGGCAATGCATGAACAGCGCATCCGGTTGGGCGCGCCGCATTTTTTCTGCATCGACGATCCAGCCATCGAAGGCTTTCAGGCGTGCGGCGTTTTCTTCCTCGAAGCCCATGCTGGTCCAGACATCGGTCGTGACCAGATGTGCGCCTGCGCAGGCGTCCGATGGCGAGGCGTACAGCGTGTAATGCGTATTGTCGGCCGCGACCAGCGCCGGATCGATTTCATAGCCTTTGGGCGTCGAAACGCTGACATGGAAATCGAAAACCTGGGCCGCCTGCAGCCACGAGTACAGCATGTTGTTGGCGTCGCCTATCCATGCCACCGTCTTGCCCTTGATGGAGCCGCGATGCTCGATGTAGGTAAAGACATCGGCCAGTACCTGGCAGGGATGATGTTCATTGGTCAAGCCGTTGATCACCGGCACGCGCGAATTGGCGGCGAAGCGCTCGATGATGTCCTGGCCGAAGGTGCGGATCATGATGATGTCGCACATGCGCGACATCACTTGCGCCGCGTCTTCCACCGGTTCACCGCGGCCGAGCTGGCTGTCGCGCGTGTTCAGGTAGATTGCGGCGCCGCCGAGCTGGTGCATGCCGGCTTCGAATGACAGGCGGGTGCGGGTCGAGTTTTTTTCGAACACCATCACCAGCGTGCGGTCTGCCAGCGGGTGGTAGGGCTCGTAATTCTTGAATTTGCGTTTGATGACACGGGTGCGTTCGATCACATGCTCGAATTCATCCAGCGTCAAATCGGAAAATTGCAGAAAGTGTTTGATTGCCATAATTGAAAACGGCGGCTAGGTTGGCGCCTGCCGCCGAATGTTGTAACTGCTTCAATTATAAGGGATTTCGCTACAAAAGCCAGCGATATGGCCGCATGTAGACTGCTGTTTAATACAGCTTTTGCGATGATTCATGCAATAACTGCAAGTACAGCGCATGCCGCATCGGTGCAATGTCACCGGCTGCGAGGGCGGCGCGGATCGCGCATTCCGGCTCGGTGACGTGATGACAATTATAAAATTTGCATTTCCCCAGATAGGCTTCGAACTCCGGGAAAGCGCGCTCCAGCATGCCTTCGGTCAAATGATAGAGGCCGAATTCCTGGAAGCCCGGCGAATCGATGATCGTCGTGTGCGCGTCTATGGTGTACAGGCGCGTGAAGGTGGTCGTGTGCTTGCCGGTATCGAGCGCGGCGGAAATTTCACGCACGGCGATATCGGCATCCGGCACGATCAGGTTGATGATCGATGACTTGCCCATGCCGGATTGGCCGATCAGGATAGTCGACTGGCCGGTCAGCAAGGGCATCAGTGCAGCGACGGTTGCTTCCGGTTGCGCGGTGGCCGACACTTCGTGCACCGGGTAACCAAGTCCGGCATAGAAGGCCACGCGTTGGCGGGTTTTTTCCAGCGATGCGACGACGTCTATCTTGTTCAGGATCAGATGCACTGCAACGCCGGCGGCTTCCGCTGCCACCAGCGAGCGCGACACCAGATCGTCGGTGAAGCCTGGTTCGGTTGCCACCACGATGAAGAG
>NZ_JAUSME010000165.1 GCF_030645555.1 Herminiimonas sp. | reverse complement strand
AAGTTTTGAAATATAAAACCAGGTTTTCAATTTCATCGCTTGAAGGATGAAAACTCGTCCCCATTTGCAAAACTGGCCGCATTGTTCATCTTCATGCGCATGCCTGAATGACAACGAAACGATCATCAATCGTGCGCTGTGCTCATAGCGCGGACACTATCGGCAAAGAGAGATAATAAATGGATCAAGACCTTGCTGTCGCAGAACGCCCTTCCGTACTGAACAAAACCGTACCGGATTTTTCCGCCGCCATGACTGGCGATCAGGCATTCCAACTATCTGATTACAAAGGTAAAAAGATCGTCCTGTATTTCTATCCAAAAGACAATACGCCAGGCTGCACGACAGAAGCGATTCAATTCCGCGAACTGTATCCGCAGTTTCAGCAAACCAATACGGCAATCTTTGGCGTCAGCCGCGACAGCATCCGTTCGCATGAGGGCTTCAAGGAAAAACTGGGGCTGCCATTCGAACTGCTGTCGGACCCGGAAGAAACGCTGTGCGCAATGTTTGATGTGATGAAGATGAAGAATATGTATGGCAAGAAAGTGCGCGGCATAGAACGCTCTACATTTATCATTGACGAATCAGGCAAATTGGTGAAAGAATGGCGTGGAGTGAAAGTGCCTGGACACATCGATGAAGTACTGGAGTTTGTGAAGGCTCTTGCCTAGGTTTGCAGAACACATTGAATTCAAAAGAATTTTTCTTCAAGGAAGCCGTTTGCGGATGTGGCCACGAGCCCGCCCAAACGGCTTTTTTACTTTTCGATTTGCATCTTCTTCATTTTTCCTACGCTGTACCCGTCGTTAAATCCATCCCTCTATCTTTTTTTCATACCTTTGTCACCGTTTGTACCCGTTTTCATGTTTTCAAACTTCCTAGATCGAGGTCCTGATGCCACTGCCTAAATTACCGACCAAGCCTGCTGCATTGCTGTCAACGCAAGACTATCCGAAGGCGGATAAGGACAAGATAGTCAAGTCACTGACATTGATAGAACCGGTAGCACGCAAAGCAGAGCCTGCCCCTGCCGTCGTCCGCGCCAAGATCGCTGACAAGATTCCAGCCGAAAAGCTGCGCGCAGCTGCTGCACAAACCGTGGCGGCAGCGCCCAAAGCCGGCGTCCGTCGCCCGGTCGACAAATCCGGCATCAAGAAATTGTTTGTGCTTGATACCAACGTACTGATGCACGATCCGACATCGCTGTTCCGTTTTGAAGAACACGACGTCTATCTGCCGATGATGACGCTGGAAGAGCTGGACGATCACAAGAAAGGGATGTCGGAAGTCGCACGCAGCGCACGCCAGGTATCACGCTCGCTCGATGCGCTGGTCAGCGGCATAGAAGAAAATGCGATCGATGAAGGCATACCCTTGTCGAAGCTCGGCAACAAGGATGCCAAGGGTCGTTTATTCTTCCAGACCAAATTGCAGAACGTCACACTGCCGGAAGGCCTGCCCATGGGCAAGGCCGACAATCAGATTCTGGGTGTGGTTCGCGCACTGGAGTCGCAATATCCGGGGCGCCCTATCGTGCTGGTGTCGAAAGACATCAATATGCGCATCAAGGCGCGTGCGATGGGCTTGCCGGCGGAAGAGTATTTCAACGACCACGTGCTGGAAGATACCGACCTGCTCTACTCCGGCATCATGCAATTGCCGGACGACTTCTGGGTCAAGCATGCGAAAGGCATGGAGTCGTGGCAGGAAAACAAGCACGGTACCGGCTATACCTTCTATCGCCTGAGCGGTCCGGTGGTGCCGGCCATGCTGGTCAACCAGTTTGTCTACATGGAGCCGAAGAATGGCGAGGCATCGTTCTACGGCCTGGTGCGCCAGATCAATGGCAAGACTGCCGTCATCCAGACCTTACGCGACTATGCACACAGCAAAAACAGCGTATGGGGCGTCACCGCGCGCAACCGTGAGCAGAATTTTGCACTGAACCTGCTGATGGACCCGGAATGTGATTTCGTCACACTGCTTGGTCAGGCAGGCACCGGCAAAACCCTGCTGGCACTGGCCGCCGGCCTGGCGCAGGTACTGGAAACCAAGCTCTATAGCGAAATCATCGTCACCCGCGTCACTGTGCCGGTAGGCGAAGATATCGGCTTCCTGCCTGGCACCGAAGAAGAGAAAATGTCGCCGTGGATGGGCGCCTTCGACGACAACCTTGAAGTGTTGAACAAGTCGGATAACGACGCCGGCGAATGGGGTCGTGCCGCAACGCAGGACCTGATCCGTTCACGCATCAAGATCAAGTCGCTCAACTTCATGCGCGGCCGCACCTTCGTCAACAAGTTCCTGATCATCGATGAAGCGCAGAACCTGACGCCCAAGCAGATGAAAACCCTGGTCACCCGTGCCGGTCCGGGCACCAAGATCGTCTGCCTGGGGAACATTGCGCAAATCGATACGCCTTACCTGACCGAAGGTTCCAGCGGCCTGACCTATGTCGTCGATCGCTTCAAGGGTTGGGAACACGGCGGCCACGTGACGCTGGCACGCGGCGAACGCTCGCGCCTGGCCGATCACGCGAGCGAAGTGCTGTAAAAGGCAACCGCGCGCAACGACGCCGGATACAAAAAAGCCTGCCGATTATTTCAATCGGCAGGCTTTTTTCATGCGCGCATCGCTTACAGGATCATCGTCCCTACCCACCAGGCTATCGCCGCCACAAAGGCCGATGCCGGTATCGTGAATACCCATGCCCAGACGATATTGCCGGCGACTCCCCAGCGTACTGCCGACATTTTCCTTGAGGCGCCGACACCGACAATTGCGCCGGTAATCGTATGCGTGGTCGATACCGGCACGCCGATCGCGGTCGCCAGGAACAGCGTGATCGCGCCACCGGTTTCTGCGCAAAAACCGCCTACCGGTTTCAGCTTCGTGATCTTTTGGCCCATCGTCTTGACGATGCGCCAGCCACCGAACAGGGTGCCCAGGCTGATCGCGCTATAGCAGCTGATGATGACCCACCATGGCAGCGGATCGGCGGCGGTCGATACGCCAGCGGCGATCAACAGCATCCAGATGATACCCATCGTCTTTTGCGCATCATTGCCGCCGTGACCCAGGCTGTACATCGCCGCCGAAAACAGTTGCATGCGCCGGAACCAGCGATCGACATTGCGCGGCGTCGAGCGCACGAACAGCCATGACACCAGGATCATCATCAACGCCCCGAAGAAAAACCCCAGCAATGGCGACAGCACGATAAAGGCAATGATCTTGATCAGGCCGGATGAAATCAAGGCATCGGTACCGGCCTTGGCAACCGCAGCGCCTACCAGCCCGCCAATCAGGGCATGAGACGATGACGACGGCATGCCGAAATACCAGGTCAGCACGTTCCAGAGTATCGCCCCTACCAATGCGCCAAATACCACGTAATGATCAATGACGATAGGATCTATCGTGCCCTTGCCTATCATCGATGCGACCTTCAGATGGAACACGCCGATCGCAATGAAGTTGAAGGCAGCGGCCATCATCACGGCCGTTTGCGGTTTCAATACGCCGGTCGAGACCACGGTCGCAATCGCGTTCGCCGCGTCATGAAAGCCGTTCATGAAATCGAATACCAAAGCCAATATGATCAGAAAGGCGAGAACATAAAAGCTCATTTGAAGATTTTGCATGGATAATTTATTTCTGTTCTATCTGCATGCAGCGCAGACCAGCAGGTCTGCAGCTGCGGAACTTGCAAGACCCGACCTTGCGCAAGGTCAGGCGACATTACATCCAGGGAATCAAGCGTTCTCGACGATGATGCCTTCGATGATATTGGCGACGTCTTCGCAACGATCGGTGACCGTTTCCAGAATTTCGTAAATCGCTTTCAGCTTGATCAGGTTGCGCACGTCCGGTTCTTCGCGGAACAGCTTGGACATTGCAGCGCGCATCACGTGATCGGCATCCGATTCCAGGCGGTCGATTTCCTGGCAGATAGCCAGGATTTCACGCGAGTTATCCATGTTGTGCAGGAGAGCTACCGCTGCCTTGACTTTTTCGGTACAGGCCAGGCACAACTCGGCCAGGCGCTTGGCTTCCGGCGTGATCGCCTTGATGTCGTACAGCGAGATCGTTTGCGCCGCATCCTCGAGCAGATCGAGGATGTCATCCATGCGCGTAATCAGCTGATGGATATCGTCGCGGTCGAGCGGCGTGATGAAGGTTTTATGCAGTGCATCCAGCGTTGCATGCGTGACCTTGTCGGCCTGCTTTTCTATGCCTTCAATTGCGTGGACACGGATTTCCAGGTCATCGAAATTGGTCATCAACGCAACCATCTCTTTTGCGCCCTTGACGCAAAACTCGGCATGCTCGTTGAAAAGATCAAAAAATTTGCCTTCCTTAGGCAGCAGTCGTCCAAACATGGTCACTCACTTTGTGTTTTATTAGAATATTGAAACAGGATGCGTTGCCTGCACAAGCACAAATCCCGGGAAAAATGTCGGCCCTCGCCACATCAGTCACCCTGGTACAAGGCGGCCGAGCCGGTATAGTTTTCGAATTTCGTATATTGTCCGAGGAAGGTCAGACGCACGCTGCCGATAGGGCCGTTACGCTGCTTGCCGATGATGATTTCAGCGGTGCCCTTATCCGGCGAATCCGGGTTGTAGACTTCGTCGCGATAGATGAACAGGATCACGTCGGCATCCTGCTCGATCGCGCCGGATTCGCGCAGATCGGACATCACAGGACGCTTGTTCGGACGCTGCTCCAGCGAACGGTTCAGCTGCGAAAGCGCAATCACCGGGCAATTCAATTCCTTGGCCAGCGATTTCAGGCTGCGCGATATCTCTGAAATTTCGGTCGCACGATTTTCACCGGACGAGTTGGCCGACATCAGTTGCAGGTAATCGATGATGATCAGGCCGAGCTTGCCGCACTGGCGCGACAGGCGACGCGAACGTGCGCGCAACTCGATCGAGTTCAGCGCCGGCGTTTCATCGATGTACAACTGTGCATCATTCATTTTCTGAATCGCATGCGTCAGGCGCGGCCAATCCTCGTCCGCCAGCTTGCCGGTACGCAAGCGGTGCTGATCGAGTCGTCCGACCGAACCCAGCATACGCATGGCCAGCTGGGTGCCGCCCATCTCCATCGAGAACACGGCGACCGGCAGGCCGCTTTCTATCGCCACCGTTTCGCCGATATTGATCGAGAAGGCGGTTTTACCCATCGATGGACGGCCGGCGACGATGATCAAGTCGCCAGGCTGCAAGCCCGACGTCATGCGGTCCAGATCGGCAAAGCCGGTCGGGACACCAGTAATATCGCTGCCGCTGTCGCGGTTATACAGTTCGTCGATACGCTCGACGACTTGCGTGAGCAAGGGCTGGATTTCCTGAAAGCCCTGGGCGCCGCGCGAACCTTCTTCCGCAATCGCAAAGATCTTGGATTCGGCTTCATCCAGCATCTGCTTGACTTCCTTGCCTTGCGGATTGAAAGCCTGGCCGGAGATTTCATCCGAGACGGTAATCAGTTTGCGCAGCACGCCGCGGTCGCGCACGATCTCTGCATAGCGGCGGATATTGGCAGCCGACGGCGTATTTTGCGCCAGTGCATTGAGGTAGGACACGCCGCC
>NZ_JAUSME010000157.1 GCF_030645555.1 Herminiimonas sp. | reverse complement strand
TTGCCTGACGTTGTGCATCATTGAAATAGGCTGGTACGGTGATGACCGCTTCAGTCACTTCTTCGCCGAGGTAATCTTCAGCGGTTTTTTTCATCTTGCGCAGGATTTCTGCAGAGATTTGCTGTGCTGCGAGTTTTTTGTCGCGCACCGAAATCCATGCATCGCCGTTGTCGGCTTTGACGATTTGATACGGCATCATGCCTATGTCTTTTTGCACTTCTTTTTCGTCAAACTTGCGGCCGATCAGGCGCTTGACTGCGTACAGCGTGTTCTTGGGATTGGTAACAGCCTGGCGCTTGGCCGGCGCACCGACCAGAATTTCACCATCTTCCTGATAGGCGATGACGGATGGCGTGGTACGCGCACCTTCCGAATTTTCTATGACTTTAGGCTTGCCGCCTTCCATGACAGATACACATGAATTGGTTGTGCCCAAATCGATACCGATGATTTTGCCCATGATGGTCTTTCCCTTAATGTCTGAAATACGAAACTGTTAAATAAAATTGGATGGAATCAATATGCGGCGAGAAACGCTGCTTTCAAGTTATTTTTCTTGCGCAACCGTTACCAGCGCCGGTCGCAACAGGCGATCGGCAATCAAATACCCTTTTTGCAGGGTGTTGACGATCGTGTTGGCTTCCTGATCCGCCGGCACCATCGAGATGGCCTGGTGTTTCATAGGATCGAGCTTGTCGCCCTGGTTAGGCTTGATTTCCAGCAGACGATTTTTCTCGAAGGCGGCGCTCAACTGCTTGAGCGTCATTTCCACGCCTTCCTTCAAAGACTCTACCGATGGCGTTTCCACCAGCAATGCCATTTCCAGGCTGTCTTTCACTGGCACCAGCGCTTCGGCGAAGCCTTCTATCGCAAACTTGTGCGCGCGCGTCACATCTTCCTGTGCCCGGCGACGGAAATTTTCCACTTCTGCCTTGGCGCGCAAGAATGAATCCTGCAACTCCTGCACCAGCAACTGGGATGCTGCCAGCTGTTCTTCCAGCGTGGCGACAGGCGTTGCCGCATCGGTCGCTGCCGGCTGTTCCATCGCCGCCGCCTGCTCTGCGTATTTTTCTTGGTCTTGCATGAAAAAATCTCCAACAATCAATGAGTTATGACAAATAATGTCAATGCGCCAATGCACATGGGGCTATCCCTTACTATTTCAAGGGATATTCCTGTGAAATTTGCAATAATCCGCGAAAAGCGATGATATCGCCGTTGTGATGTCGTTGTTACAAAAATCGCTAATTTATGGGATGGTATTTTTTTCCGCACGAACTAGTCTGTAAGGAGGTTCGCATATTTGCGCCCTGCCCCCGAGGAAGACATCGTGAAACTGCCGTTCATTTCCGTATCGATAGTTGCCTATACTGCTGTCGCAGTTGCCGTCATCTGCTATGCAAACCTGTAGCAGCAAGGCAGGCCTACCGTATTCTTGATGGAGCAATATGCTCCGGGCAGCGCTTTTATCTTGAAATACGAGGCTTTTTTGTCAAAAACCCCTTTCTGGTCCCAATTTCCTTATTGCGTAGCGCCCAGGCGTTGCGCCTGTTCCAGCGAAATGCGCGCCTGCTGATCGCGCTCTTCACTTAGCGTCGGCGACATGATGGTAGGCCAGCCTATCATGTGCAGTTCTGCGATTTCCGCCATCGCCTTCATCCAGGCATCGTTTTCATTCAGGCAGGCTATGTAGTTAAAGTCCTTGCCGCCGGCAGTGAGGAAGTCATGCCTGACTTCCATCGCGATTTCTTCCAGCGTTTCCAGGCAATCGCTGGTGAAACCGGGGCATATGACATCAACCCGCTGCACCCCTTCTTTCGCCAGCTTCTGCAGCGTAGGTGCGGTATAGGGTTGCAGCCATTCAGCCTTGCCGAAGCGCGACTGGAAAGTCACCAGATATTGATCCTGCGTCAATCCCAGCTCTTTCGCCAGCAGGCGCGCCGTCTTATGGCATTCGCAGTGATACGGATCGCCCAGCAGCAAGGTGCGTTTCGGCACGCCGTGAAAACTCATCACCAGCTTGTCCGGGCGACCGGCCATATCCCAGTGAGCGAGCACTGACTTTTGCAAGGCGCGGATATAGCCTTCATGGTCGTGATAATGCTTGATGAAGCGCAGTTCCGGCACATTGCGCTCCTTTGCATAATGGTTGAATACCGCATCAAATATAGAGGCCGTAGTAGCACCGGAATATTGCGGATACGCCGGCAGCACCAGGATGCGGTCACAGCCATCGGCCTTAAGCTTGCTTAATACCTCGGGCACCGATGGGCTGCCGTAGCGCATCGCGTATTCGACCCGGACTTGATGGCCGCGCTCACCCAGATAACCGCCTAGCAGCTTGGCCTGCCTGGCAGTATGCACTTTCAGCGGCGATCCCTCGTTGGTCCAGATCGATGCATATTTCTTCGCCGACTGGCTGGAGCGAAACGGCAGGATGATCAGGTTCAGGATGAACCACCAGATCGCACGCGGAATTTCAACCACGCGCGGATCGGACAGGAATTCCTTCAGGTAGCGTCGCACCGCGGTAGTGGTCGGCGCATCAGGTGTGCCGAGATTGACCAGCACGATTGCGGTTTTCGGCAAGCTGCCATGGGTATACGGTGGTTCGGTTCGAAATGACATGAATTCTTAATATAGTATTTTGATGACGCATGCTGCAGACGCGCTCATCGGATAAATGGAAGAGGTGATTTCTATTCAGTTTGCCAGCAACTCGCGTGCATGCGTACGCGTGGTCGCAGTGATTTCCAGCCCCCCCAGCATGCGGGCGATTTCTTCCACGCGCGCATTCGCATCGAGTGCCTCGATGGACGACGCGGTTTTGCCATTGCTGCTCTGTTTGCTGACCTGGAAATGCTGATTGGCCTGGCTGGCGACTTGCGGCAAATGCGTCACGCACAAGACTTGCCTGTCCTGCCCGAGCCGGCGCAACAGGCGTCCGACCACTTCCGCCACACCGCCGCCGATGCCGCTATCGACTTCATCGAAAATCAGCGTAGGCGTGGCCGTCGCGCTGGATGTGATGACGGAAATCGCCAGTGCAATGCGCGCCAACTCGCCGCCGGACGCTACCTTGGCCAGCGGCCGCGGCGTGGTGCCGGCATGCGCGGCGACCATGAATTCGATTTGTTCAATACCGTAGGACGCCGGCTCGCATGGCTGCAAGGCGATGACGAATTTGCCGCCGGTCATGCTGAGTTCCTGCATCGCGACCGTGACGGCATCGCCCAGCGCCCTGGCTGCCTTGGTACGCGCCTTCGATAATTTTTGCGCCGCCGTCGTATAGGCGGATTTCAGCTTTTCTTCCTGCGCACGCAAGGCATCCAGATCGCTGGCGTCGGCCAGCTGCTTCAATTGCGCAGACAGGGTTTCCAGCTCTTGCGGCAAATCGTCCGGTGCGACATGGAATTTGCGCGCGGTGGCATGGATGTTTTCCAGCCGGGTTTCAACTATACGCAAACGTGCCGGATCGAGCTCGACCCGGCTCAGGTAATCATTGAGCGCATATACCGCTTCCTGCATCTGGATGCGCGCCGGCTCCAGCGCATCCAGTACCGGCTGCAAACCGCCGTCGAGATCGACCAGCTTGCCTATGCGGATATTGAGCGAAGACAGTTGCGACAGCATCGGCGCAGTATCGGATTCGGAAATCAGGGTCAGCGCATCCTGCGCGCCTTCGATCAGGCTCGCCGCATGCGCCAGGCGGCTGTGTTCATTGCTGATGTCGGACCATTCGCCGGGCTTGACTGCGAGTTTTTCCAGTTCGCCTACCTGCCATTCGAGACGCTCGCGTTCCAGCAATACGTTCTTGGCATTGTGTTCGAATTCTTCGCGCTGCTTCGCGAGTGCGCGCCAGCTTTTGTAAGCGGCCGTAACTGCCTTGACTTCATCCTGCAAGCCGGCCTGGTTATCCAGCAACACGCGCTGCATGTCCTGCTTCAACAGCGACTGATGCGCATGCTGGCCGTGGATATCGACCAGTTGCTCGCCCAGCTCGCGCAATTGCGTGGCAGTCGCCGCGATGCCGTTGATAAAGGCTTTCGAGCGACCTGCATTATCGATCACGCGCCGCAGCAGGGCGCCGCCCTCTTCATTGCTGAATTCATTTTCCGCAAGCCATGCATCGAGCTCGGCACTGGCGGAAAATTCTGCGGTGATGTCAGCCTTGGCCGCACCTTCGCGCACCACGCTGGCATCGCCGCGACCGCCCAGCGCCAGCGCCAGCGCATCGATCAGGATCGATTTACCAGCGCCGGTTTCGCCGGTAAAGACCGAGAAGCCGGATGAGAATTCAAGTTCGATGGCATCGACGATCACGAAATCGCGTATGGAAAGCGTGCGCAGCATGTGGATAGATATCTTCCCGGTTTTCGACTTTGCGGCATGAGCAGCAAGCGACAGATTAGGTTGGAATCGGCGTATGAATACGGTTAAAAACGAATATGAAAATCAGAAATTGCGCTGCTTATTTTAACTTGCCCTGCACCGACGGATATTCATTCCAGTGCAGCTTTTCGCGCAGCGTATGGTAATAACTCCAGCCCTCGGGATGCAGGAAGGTAATCGTGTGTTCCGAGCTTTTTACGATGATGCGGTCGCCATGCAACAGGCGCGCAACCGACTGCATGTCAAAATTGACATTGCTGTCGCGGCCGCCTACGACCTCGATCACGATTTCACTGCTATCCGGCACCACGATAGGCCGATTCGACAGCGCATGCGGCGCTATCGGCACCAGCACGATGCCCGACAGGCTGGGGTGCAGCAAAGGACCGCCGGCGGACAGCGAATAAGCGGTCGATCCAGTCGGCGTGGCGACGATCAAGCCGTCGGAGCGCTGGTTGTACATGAAATGTCCATCTACATGCACACACAGCTCGACCATGCCTGAACCCGAGCCACGCGACAATACGACATCGTTGAACGCCAGCGTGTGATGCATCGCCACGCCATCACGGTTGATCGTGCCCTGCAGCAAACTGCGCTTTTCGGAGACGACCTTGCCGCTCAGCATGGCATCGAGCAAGGGCATCATGTCGTCAAGCGCAATATCTGTCATGAAGCCGAGCCGCCCCTGATTGATACCTATCAACGGCACCTCATAAGGCGCCAGCTGGCGTGCAATGCCGAGCATGGTGCCGTCGCCGCCGACAACGACGGCTACATCGGCCAGCTCGCCGATGTCCGACAAGGTCATCGATTCATAATTATCCAGATGGAATCTGTCGGCAGTTTGCGCGCCGAAGACGACCCTGCGGCCGGTAGCCTGCAAAAAATCAGCGATCTGCGTCAGGGAAAGCGCTATATCGTCGACTGTATGCGCAGTCTCGCCGGCTTTTTGCTTGGCGAAAATCGCAATCGTTTGAAAAGACGACGCGGTATATGAGTGTAAGGTGGGCAACATGCTGCAGATTAGACCATAATTCCCCTTTCTCTTGCACCATCCCATGCACAATGCACATGAATAATTTTTGCCGCGCCCTTGTGTATCCGCATCTTGAAACGGATCGTTTGCAACCATGAAGCCTCACCCCATCAAAGCCGTACTGTTCGACCTCGACGATACGCTGTGGCCGCTGATACCGGTCCTGAACAACGCGGAAGCCGTGCTGTACGACTGGCTAGCCGTCCACACTCCCGGCATCACGCGCCAATTCAGCAATGCGCAGTTGCGTGACTTGCGCTCAGAACTGCTGCCCACCGATCCGCAATATCAATACAATCTGTGGGCCTTGCGCCACGCCACCTTGACCCAGGCCTGCCATATGAGCGGCGAAAACGATGCCATGGTGGATCAGGCGATGGCGGTGTTTTCACACGCACGCAATGCAGTGACGCCATTTGATGACGTGCTGCCGGGCCTGGCCAGCTTGCGCGAGCGCTTCATCATCGGCTCGATTTCGAACGGCTTCGCCGACCTCGAAGCTATCGGCATCGCCCATCATTTCCAGACCTCGCTCGCCGCGCATCACTTTGGCTGTGCGAAGCCGGATCCTGCCATTTTCCTCGCCGCCTGCGAGGCACTGTCGGTGGCGCCGCATGAAGCACTGTACGTAGGCGACGACCCGGCGATGGATGTGCAGGGCGCGCAAAATGCCGGTTTGCAGGCGGTGTGGATGAATCGTTTCCAGCGCGCATTGCCGCAGCATATAGTCCCCGCCGCAAGTTGCACCAACCTGCATGAGCTCGATGCATGGCTGAAGCGCGCATAATGGCGGCAAAGACAAATATAAAAAACTCACGGCTTTGCCAAAAATACAAACCGAGCTCATGCCCCCGCATCGCGCAGCTTGCAGCACTTGCCGCCTGATAGAGCCACTCATTACAATACAGACACCATGCAACTCGATAACCGCGCACAAACACTGTTGAAGGCCCTGGTCGAACGCTATATTGCGGACGGCCAGCCGGTGGGTTCGCGCGAGCTTTCCAAAATATCCGGACTCGACCTGTCGCCGGCGACGATACGCAACATCATGGCCGACCTGGAAGAAATGGGCTTCGTCGCCAGCCCGCATACTTCGGCCGGCCGCGTGCCGACGCCGCGCGGCTACCGGGTGTTTGTCGATACGCTGCTGACCGTGCAAACGCTGGACGAGAGCGCGCTGGAATCGAAGCTGCAAACGACCCTGCAGACAGGTTCGTCGCAGAAAATCATTTCAAATGCAGCGCAAATCCTGTCATCGCTATCCGAATTTGCCGGCATCGTACTGACGCCGCGCCGCGAGTCCGTGTTCCAGCAAATCGACTTTTTGCGCCTGTCCGAAAAACGCATATTGCTGGTCATCGTCGGCCCTACTGGCGACGTGCAAAACCGCCTGCTGTTGACCGATGTCGATTATTCGCCGACGCAATTGATCCATGCCGCCAACTACATCAACCAGAATTATGGCGGCTTGAGTTTCGACGATGTAAGGATACGTTTGCGGGGTGAATTAAAGGCTTTGCGCGATGATATGACGCGCCTGATGCAAGCGGCGGTGGAAGCCGGCAGCGATGCGATGAATGACAGCAGCGACGATGTGGTGATTTCCGGCGAACGCAATTTGCTCAGCGTCAGCGATCTCTCATCGAACATGGTGTCGCTGCGCAAGCTGTTCGACCTGTTTGAACAAAAAACCAGCCTGATGCAGTTGCTGGATGTCTCCAACAAGGCCACTGGCGTGCAGATTTTCATAGGCGGCGAATCGAACCTGGTGCCCATGGACCAGATGAGCGTGGTGACAGCGCCATACACAGTCAATGGCAAGGTAGTCGGGACGCTGGGCGTCATCGGGCCGACGCGCATGGCGTATGAGCGCGTGATCCCGATAGTCGATATCACCGCCAAGTTGCTGTCGAACGCACTCAGCCACACGCCCTAAGCAGGATTAAGTACACAATAAAAAGCCACGCCTGCCGTTGCAGAGGCGTGGCTTTTTATTGTGCAGCGAAATCTATTTCTTCGGTTTCTGGCAATTCCTGCAATGGCCGTACAGCGCCAGCGCATGATCGGCGATTTCAAAGCCGTGCTCTTCCGCGATCCGCTCCTGGCGCTTTTCGATCTCGGCATCGAAGAACTCTTCAACCTTGCCGCAACTCAGGCACACCAGATGATCGTGATGCGAGCCTTCATTCAATTCAAACACGGCCTTGCCGGTTTCAAAGTGATTGCGCTGCAGCAGGCCGGCTTGTTCAAATTGCGTCAAGACGCGGTAAACCGTTGCCAGACCAACATCGAGATTGTCATTCAACAGCATTTTGTAGACATCTTCAGCACTCAGGTGCCGCACTTCGGCATTCTGAAAAATATCAAGGATTTTCAGGCGCGGCAGCGTGGCTTTGAGGCCGCTGGCTTTTAACTCGGATGGGTTGTTGGGCATGTTCTTGTTCAGATTGAGGATATCTGCCTTATCATATAGCGTTTTCGTACAATTGCTCAATCCCTTGAGACCCCTTATGCAAATGCTGCCTCCCAATTTTAATCGCGCCCCGCTGCTCACCGGTGCATTTTGTCTGATGTTGACCACACTCTTCACAGGCTGCGCATCGAAAAACCCTTTGATGGAAGAGCCTGCCCCGCGCGCCTCGGCCAGCAAACCAGCCAAAACAGTCGCTGCAGAGCCCGCACCGGCAAAGGTGGCGGAAGAAAAAATCCCAGCTGCCGCGCCAGCTGTTGCAGAAGCACCCAAGCCTGTACAGCCCGAAGTCGCCCCAGCGGCCGCAGCAGTTGCGTCTGTAACCCCAGCAGCTGTAACCAAGACTGATACAGGCGTACAAACCAAGCGCGAAAACCGTTTCCTCGGCCTGTTCCGCCCTTACCGTCCCGACGTCCAGCAAGGCAACTTCGTTTCGCAGGAAATGGTCGCCCAGCTCAAGGAAGGCATGACGCAGGATCAGGTGGTTTTCCTGCTCGGCACGCCCTTGCTGACCGATGTATTCCACGCCGAGCGCTGGGATTATGCTTTCCGCCTGCAAAAAGGCAATGGCGAAATCACCACCAGCCGCGTCACGGTTTTCTTCAAGGACAAGCTGGTGTCGCGTTTTGAAGGCGGCGACCTGCCTACCGAAAAAGACTATCTGGAACGCATCGCCGACAAAGCCAAAGCAGCAAACAAATAATCAACTGAATTTCTATTCGCCATGACTCAAATGAAAATCGCAGTTGCCGGAGCATCCGGCCGCATGGGCCACATGCTGGTCGAAGCCATCCTGCAGGCAGCGGACGCCACCCTGGTCGGCGCGCTGGATATTGCAGCTTCACCTGCAATCGGCACTGATGCAGCAGCTTTCCTCGGTGCCCCATCCGGCGTGTTGATAGAATCCGACCTGGCCAAGGGCCTGGCGAACGCCGACTTCCTGATCGACTTCACCCGCCCGGAAGGCACGCTCAAGCATCTGGAATACTGCGCTGCACACAATATCAAGATGATCATAGGCACCACCGGCTTCGATGCAGCCGGCAAGGCGGCGATTGCCGCGGCAGCTGAAAAAACCGCGATCCTGTTTGCACCCAACATGAGCGTAGGCGTCAACGTGACGATGAAGCTGCTGGAAATGGCGGCCAAGAGTTTTTCCGAAGGCTACGATATTGAAATCATCGAAGCGCATCACCGTCACAAGGTCGACGCGCCATCCGGCACCGCAATCAAGATGGGCGAAGTGATCGCCGGCGCGCTGGGCAAGGATTTGAACGACGTGGCAGTCTGGGCGCGCGAAGGCGTGACTGGTGAGCGCGACCCATCGTCGATAGGGTTTGCGACGATACGCGGCGGCGATATCGTCGGCGACCACACCGTGCTATTTGCCGGCATAGGCGAACGCATAGAGATTTCGCACAAGTCATCGAGCCGCGTCACGTATGCGCACGGCAGCTTGCGCGCCGCCCGCTTCCTGGCCGGCAAGCCGACCGGTTTGTACGATATGCAGGATGTGCTCGGCCTGCGTTAAGCCGTATGTAGTCACTGATCCATCTCATTTATTCAGATCGAAAACATGAATTCCACTGTCGCAGAGCAAGGATTGGGGTTGGCACATTACTGGGCGCAGGGCGATGCGGTTTCACACGCGGTCGCTTATGCGCTGTTGATCATGTCGATACTCAGCTGGTATTACATCCTGTCCAAGGGCTGGAGTTCATGGCGCATACGCCGCAGCGCCGCAGCGCTGGAAGGTTTTTGGCAAGCGCCTACGCTGATCGATGCAATCGCCGCAATCAAGCTGGCCGACACGGAAAACGTCTATACGCCGCTGGCCGCGCAAAGCGCCGAAGCCGCCAACATCAAGCCGCATGCAAATTCCCTCAATGCCAATACTGATCCGGGCGAATTGATCACGCGAACCCTGCGCCAGGAAATCAATCGCGTCTCTGCCCGCCTTGAAAGCGGCTTGACGCTGCTGGCATCGGTAGGCTCCACGGCGCCTTTCATCGGCTTGTTCGGCACCGTATGGGGCATATACCATGCGCTGGTCGCGGTCTCCGCCTCCGGCACCGTGCAGATAGACAAGGTTGCCGGCCCCGTCGGCGAAGCGCTGATCATGACGGCGCTCGGCCTGGCGGTGGCGATCCCCGCAGTGCTGGCCTATAACGCCTTTACCCGCGTCAATCGCGTCACACTGGCGGAACTGGATGCATTTGCACATGATCTGCACGCCTATCTGACGACCGGCGCACGCGTCGGCAAATGATTACACGCGCCGCAATGAAAAATCGCGGCCGGATATTTCGGGACTACACATGAGCTTCGGCGGATTCAGCGACAACAAGCAACCTGCGCCCATGGCCGACATCAATGTCACGCCCATGGTGGACGTGATGCTGGTATTGCTGGTGATCTTCATCATCACCGCGCCACTGTTCACGCATGCGATCAAGCTCGATTTGCCGAGCGCGCAATCGGCGCCGGCACCTACCGAGCCGACGACGATTTCGCTCTCGATCAATGGCGAGGGCACGATATTCTGGAACAATGATCCGCTGACACAAAACGAACTGACGGCCAAACTGGCGCTCGCCTCCAGGCAGCAGCCGCAACCGCAATTGCAGTTGCGCGCAGACAAGGGCACGCGCTATGAAATCATTGCGCAAGTCATGGCAGCGGCGCAGACCAACGGCTTGACCAAACTGGGCTTCGTCACCGACGTGCCGCAATCACCGCAAAAGTAAATCCATGGCTGTCGTACATTTGAATGGCGAAGCAATCGCCGACTGGGATGCCTTTCACGCCGCCTGCAAAAGCGCATTCGGCTTCCCTGAATTCTATGGCTGCAGCATGGATGCGTGGGTCGATTGCCTCAGCTATCTGCGCGATGAAGACGGGATGACGAAATTCCGTCTCAAACCCGATGAAAAACTGCAAATCGTCATCGACCATGCCGAAACCCTGCGCAAAAATGCGCCGGATCTGCTCGAAGAAGTCGCCTTCTGCATAGCCGGAATCAACGAGCGCTATGACGATTACGGCGAAAAGCCGGCGCTCGAACTCAAACTGGCTTGAATTTCAGCCCCAATTGCCCTGCCGCCGACGCGCCATCCGGGTGGGTGAACCAGTATAATCACAGGTTCACATACACTTTTGGCCACATCCGTCATGCAAGATAAATACAGCCCCGCCGAAGTAGAAAAATCGGCGCACGACCACTGGCAGGCAATCGACGCTTACAAGGCAGTCGAGCACGCCAAGGACAAGAACGGCAACGACAAGAAGAAATTCTATGCTTGCTCCATGCTGCCGTATCCATCCGGCAAGCTGCACATGGGGCATGTGCGCAATTACACGATCAATGACGTGATGTACCGCTATCTGCGCATGAATGGCTACAACGTGTTGATGCCTATGGGCTGGGACGCGTTCGGCATGCCGGCGGAAAACGCCGCAATGGCCAACAATGTACCGCCGGCGCAATGGACCTACGCCAACATCGCCTACATGAAGACGCAAATGGCGTCGATGGGCCTGGCGATAGACTGGTCGCGCGAAATGACCGCGTGCAAGCCCGAGTATTACAAATGGAACCAGTGGATGTTCCTGAAGATGCTTGAAAAAGGCATCATCTACAAAAAGACCGGCACCGTGAACTGGGATCCCATCGATCAAACCGTGCTGGCGAACGAGCAAGTGATAGACGGTCGCGGCTGGCGTTCCGGCGCGCTGATCGAAAAGCGTGAAATCCCGATGTATTACGCCCGCATCACCGATTACGCAGAAGAATTGCTCGACCACGTAGACAACAAGTTGCCCGGCTGGCCGGAACGCGTGCGCACCATGCAGTCGAACTGGATAGGCAAATCGACCGGCGTGCGCTTTGCCTTCCCGCACGAGATCGAGGAAGACGGCAAGCTCATCAACGACGGCAAGCTGTGGGTCTTCACCACGCGCGCCGACACGATCAAGGGCGTGACTTTCTGCGCCGTCGCGCCGGAACATGCGCTGGCTACCTTTGCGGCAAAAACCAATCCGGAACTGGCCGACTTCATCGCCGAATGCAAGCTGGGCAGCGTCATCGAAGCCGACATGGCAACGATGGAAAAGAAAGGCATGCCGACCGGCCTGTTCGTCAAGCATCCGCTGACAAGCGCACTGGTTGAAGTGTGGGTAGGTAATTATGTGCTGATCACCTACGGCGATGGCGCCGTAATGGGGGTGCCGGCGCATGACGAACGCGACTTCGCATTCGCACAAAAATACGTGTTGCCCATCCACCAGGTCATCGATGTCGAAGGCAAGACCTTTTCCGAAGTAAGCTGGCACGACTGGTACGCCGACAAGGAAAATGGCCGCTGCATCAATTCCGGCCATTACGACGGCTTGAATCATCAGCAGGCGGTTGACGCCATCGCCGCCGATCTGGCTGCGCTCGGCCTGGGTGAAAAGAAAATCACCTATCGCCTGCGCGACTGGGGCATTTCGCGCCAGCGCTACTGGGGCACGCCTATCCCGATGATCAACTGCAGCGCTTGCGGCGCCGTACCGGTCCCGGAAAAAGATTTGCCGGTCGTGTTGCCGGAAGACTGCGTGCCGGACGGCAGCGGCAATCCGCTCAACAAGCACGAAGCCTT
>NZ_JAUSME010000149.1 GCF_030645555.1 Herminiimonas sp. | reverse complement strand
CCGGAAACATAGTCAGCTGTGATCGATTCATCTGCCACCTTCACTTCATCCTGATAGTAGGCAAGCACATCCTCCACGCTGTTGACATATGCATCCAGCGCCGGCACCATTTTGGTGTCTATCATCTGATTGGCTTCAGCGACATTGCCGGTATCTTTAACGGCGATGATGGATTTGCGGATATCGATATATACGGTACGTTTTTTACCGACTTCAGCAAACAGTTCTTTTTCCTTCGCTTCGCTGAGCGACTCTTCTATCCCTTTTTGTATCTCGGTAATCTTCTTGCTCTGTGCAGCAATTGCCTTTTGGAAGAACTCCTGGCTGGCCGGATCTCCTGCCTTGACCAGTGCGAGCGTGCGGGCGGCATTGACGCTGGTTCCCAACAGCCAGTCGCTGGCTGCCTTTTGTTTTTTCAGCGAGCCATCGACCATATCCCGACTGGCGTCATTGATATTATTCAGGCGCATGATGCCGGTCGCGCCCATGGCGGCTACCAGCAATATAACGAGCCCGAAGCCCATCCCCAGGCGGGTACCTATTTTCATGTTTGCAATGCGCATGCTGTCTCCTCCAAAATTATTTTCTTAATGTAAAAACTATTGCTATCTCATTTTCAGAGTGTGCATCCATGCAAGCAAGGTGCGGGCAAAAATTGCGGCTTGATCACAGTCAGACTGCAAGCAAGCTGCATGCACTGACTGTGTACTTACTGTGCCGCATAACAAACAACATTACACAGGAAATATCTGTCATACGTCTGTCATATAACGGCGACTAAATCCCAATCTTGACGGTCAAATCAAAATATAGTGCCAAGACCATGTGGGAATTGACAAGACTGTTACATAGTGAACATGCAGCGTTTTACCTTGCATGTGGAAACGGAATTGCGCGGCAGATGGAAAATGATGCAATCCTTATCCTGCGCACGGCTTGTTGCCAGGGCGGCGATAAAATCCTGCATGAGTACCAGGCTTGTCTCCAGACTTCACTGCTTTTTTTATTTTTGCCGAACCATCTGTATCCATCGGCGATTGATACACCATTCAATTACACAAACACGGCGACTTTAATCAAGCATTGCCTGTAAGAACTTTACACCGGATTGAATCGCCGATGCGAATATTATCAATACGATTTATACAGAAAATGTGGCACGCTGCGCAGGCAGATTTCACAATTGATATAAAGGAGAATTGATCTCAATAACTGACTGGCTATTCTTCAAGAAAATAGCGCAACTAGAATCGTTCATACCCTTTTAAATAGCGCCATTGCCCGGATGGCAAACCCGCCATCGGGATGCGCGCAATGCGGATGCGCTTCAAGCTGATCAGCGTCAAGCCGACCATTTCACACATGTGTGCAATTTGTCCACGCTGTCCCGCTTTCAACGCAAAACGCAGGCGCGTTTCATTTTGCCAGCTGACCTTGATAGGCGGCAGGGGCCGGCGGTTGAAGCTCAAGCCATGGTTCAGCAAGGCCAGGCCATCGGGGATCAAGTCGCCGCTGACTTCGGCGATGTATTCCTGCTCTATGGTTGCTGCATCGTCGATCAGTTTGCGCGCGATGTGCCAATCCTGGGTAAAGACCACCAGCCCGCTGGCATAGGTTTCCAGTGCATCGGTGGGCTTCAAATCGACGGTATGTTTTTTCAGGAAACGGATGCCGGAGCGATCTTCCGCATACAGATTATCCGGTGTGATGCTTTGCAGCGCAGCATCGAGATCCATGCCGGCCGGCTTGTGGAACAGGATAGTGACAGGCTCAACCGCGGTCAGAACTGCATCCGGCGACAGCAGTATCTCTTGTTGCGGCGACACGCGATAGCCGGCTTCTTCGACAACGGCACCGTCGACCGTCACCCAGCCGCCCTCTATATACTGCTCGGCTTCGCGGCGCGAGCATGGCACAGCGTCGGCGACGCGTTTGACGAGGCGGATGGAATCGGTCATGTGCAGGCAATCTGAAAAAGATGGCTATTGTCAGCTTGCCGCACATCTACCGCAAGCGTTTTAGCGCGCAGTTTTGCGCATCGACATGTCTGCATTGATTGAATACGCGCGGAATACGGGCGCAGGCGCGCACTCATCCTGCAGCGGCAAGGCTGGCTGCGGTATCAAGCCTGGGCAGCGGCTTCGTCCTTGACAGGCAGGCTCACGGTAGCGCCGGATGGCAAGCCTGCGCTTTCCCAGCGATCGAATTCTTCCATGATCGCGGCATGGGTTTTCTGGCTGATCTCCGGCAAGGTTCCGCCCAGCATATCGCCCGCCTCCTTGAAACCTTTTTCAACCGCAGCACGTATCGCCGCCAGCCTGGCAGGATCGCCGCCGATCGCGCCCTTCGCAAAATTCAAGATGCGTTCCGCAACCTGGCGTACACCGAGCTCGCCATCCTCGGCTATCGCGGCTTTGGCTTTTTCTATGGTGGCAGCATCGGCAGTCAGTTTTTGTTCGCCGCTGACGACCTTGGCCAGATTCAATCCCTGTTGCTCGACCAGGGGCAGGATCAGGTTGATGATTTCCTGCACCTTGCGGTTAGACTCTTCCAGCATGCTGGCGACGTCAGGACGGGCTTTTGTCCCATGCGCGCGTGGGTCTGTATAGGTAGTGGTCTCGGTCGCCGGCTCGCCCAGCGTGACTTTATCAGCCACCGCCGATGCATCGGCTTTCTCGGACGGGAGTGTTGCAGTCGCTGCACTCGACGTGGCTGCAGGCACCGTCACTGGCCGCTGCGCATTGTTTGAAATCGTCATGTTCACGACATGTCCTCAGTGATCAATCCAGCAACAAAAATATGATCTCATTGACAATATTAGGTTTGAGTTTGCCACGATCATATGAGGTATATCGGCTAAAAAAAGAAAAAACTGAGTCCTTATTTATCATTAAAGCAATGCCTGCCTCCAGGCCCGGCCAGAAATCACGGCAATTGGCTTGCTTTAAGCATCCTCGTCATACGCCAAAACTGTCATACTGTGGCCTTCCTCGCCTCCAGCGAAATGAAGGCCATCAGGCCACGTCATTTCCAACCATAGCATTCGATGAGCGCTCAGCCAAAAAATCTGTTTTCCTATCCTGTAAAGCGTGCGCGCAATACCAAGCCCGCTCCATTCCTGCCGATGTCGCGCGCGGAAATGGATGTGCTCGGCTGGGATAGCTGCGACGTGATCCTGGTAACCGGCGACGCCTACATCGATCACCCCAGCTTCGGCATGGCATTGATAGGACGCTTGCTGGAAGCACAGGGTTTCCGCGTCGGCATCATCAGCCAGCCCGACTGGCTGTCTGTCGAACCATTCCGTGCGCTCGGCAAACCGAACCTCTATTTTGGCGTCACGGCCGGCAACATGGATTCCATGGTTAACCGCTATACGGCCGACCGCAAGATCCGCTCCGACGATGCCTATACGCCCAACGGCGAGGCCAACAAACGGCCGGACCGCGCCCTGGTCGTCTATGCGCAGCGCGCGCGCGAAGCATACCCGGGTGCTAACATCGTCATCGGCAGCATAGAAGCCAGCCTGCGTCGCATCGCACATTACGATTACTGGTCGGACAAGGTCCGCCGTTCCGTCATGCCGGATTCCAAGGCCGACATTTTATTGTTCGGCAATGCAGAACGCGCACTGGTCGACCTTACACATCGCCTGGCTGCCGGCGAACCTATAGAGACTATCCGCGATCTGCGCGGCACTGCCTTCATGGTGCCAGCCGGCTGGAAGCCGACGCCGGAGTGGACCGAAGCGAATTCGACGCGTGTCGATACGCCGGGCAAGATCGAACCGCATCCCGATCCGTATGAAATGAAGATGAAGAATACGGCAGGCTGCAAGACCGACGATGC
>NZ_JAUSME010000142.1 GCF_030645555.1 Herminiimonas sp. | reverse complement strand
TTGCGATAATGACGCCATGCTTCACCGGCGGTCGTCGCACGTGCCTGGCCGGGGAATTGCGCCTTCGGCTGTATCAGCACGCCGGCAAAATCGCGAACATCACGATCAGTGCAACCGTGAATATAGGTCCGACGAAATTGTGCACATTCTTGCAAATGAAAGCCAGGTAGCCGAACAGGGTATGGCCGAACACGGGCAAGACCACGTATTTACCGAACAGCATCGTGATGCCGGTCAGTCCCAGTATCAGGAAGCTGATCGCCACCGTCCAGTGCGACAGACGCTCTATCGAAGTGAAGCGTTCGATCAGGCGGCCTGTCCGCGTCTCTTTCAGCTTTATCCTGCCGACTGAAAAGTAAAATGCGGCAATCCCGATCACAGCAACAATGATCAGCCAGCCACCATAAGTCATCAGCGGACCATTGCGATAATGACGCCATGCTTCACCGGCGGTCGTCGCACGTGCCTGGCCGGGGAATTGCGCCTTCGGCTGTATCAGCACGCCGGCTTCCAGTGCCGGCAGGCTCGAATAGTGTTCGCCACCATCCTTGATCTGGCGATAGACAGGTGCCAGATTGCCGGGTTGAACCTTCGTGCGTTCTGCCTGATTTTGCTGCATGTCCAGAATGTCGGCCGACTGAACGGCAGGCATGTTCTGCGACGCCGGCGGCGCTACGCTTGTCGCTTCCGCCTTGCTGGCGGCAGCAGGCTCGTTTTTCTGGGCCAGCGCACCGGCTGTCGCTGCAACGAGCGACAGGCCGATGGCGAGTTTGGCGAACCATGTGTTCATGATCATTCTCCTCGCGCACGCATCAATTGGTTTTCACGTACTCGTTTTGCGTTTGAGCACGTGTGCGCATTTGCGTATCCCACTCGGTTTTATTACCGGCCGTCCATCCCTTGATGACGTAAGGATCGTTCGCCGCGCCCTGGTGCGGCGCCACATCGCCCGAGACACGTGCATCCGCCTGTGACTGGCTCTTCTCGCTGCAACCGAGCAAAGCCAGCGCTGCCAATGAGATCAACAGTGCGCGCATCATGATTTTTTCTCCACTGGTGCTTTTGCCTGCGGATTCGGCGCCTGGCCATAAGCCGTGCCCCAACCCCAGACTTCGCTACCCTTGCCGCGACGCATGACCCGCGTGCGGAAAATGTCGGCAATCACATCACCATCGCCGCCCAGCAAGGCTTTGGTCGAACACATTTCAGCGCAGGCTGGCAGCTTGCCTTCGGCCAGACGGTTGCGGCCGTATTTTTCAAACTCCGCCTTCGAGCCGTTTTCTTCCGGGCCGCCGGCGCAGAACGTGCACTTGTCCATTTTGCCGCGCAAACCGAAAGTTCCATTCGATGGAAACTGCGGTGCGCCAAACGGGCATGCGTAAGAACAGTAACCGCAGCCGATACAGATATCCTTGTCATGCAGGACCACGCCTTCATCGGTACGGTAGAAGCAATCGACCGGACAGACGGCCATGCAGGGCGCATCGGAACAATGCATGCAGGCGACTGAAATCGATTTTTCCTGTCCGATCAAGCCATCGTTGACCGTTACCACGCGGCGGCGATTGACGCCCCATGGAACTTCATGCTCGTTCTTGCAAGCGGTCACACACCCATTGCATTCGATACAGCGCTCTGCATCGCAGATGAATTTCATTCGTGCCATTTTGATGTCTCCTTAGCTGTTCTTATCCATGTTCAACGGTTTGCCGCTGGTCTTCGCACAGATAATCACGCCGCTGCTTTCTCGATATTGCAAATAGTCGTTTTGGTTTCCTGCATCATCGTGACCGAATCGTAGCCGTAAGTCGTCGCAGTATTGACGGCCTCGCCACGAACGATAGGATGTGCGCCTTCCGGATAGGAATCGATCATGTCCTTGCCCTGCCACCAGCCGGAGAAATGGAACGGGATGAACGCGGTATCTTCACCCACGCGCATCGTCACCAGTGCCTTGACCTTGATGCGTGCGCCAGTCGGCGTGCTGACGATCACATACTCGCCATTGCGGATGCCGCGCGCGGATGCCGCTTTCGGATTGATCTCGACAAAGTTATCCTGCTGCAGTTCGGCCAGCCATGGATTGGAGCGCGTTTCCTCGCCGCCACCTTCGTATTCGACCAGTCGTCCGGAGGTAAGGATGATAGGAAACTTCTCGTACAGTTTGGCTTCGACGTTCTTGTCCTGCAAAGACTTGTACAGGGTCGGCATGCGCCAGAAGGCTTTTTTGTCGTCGTGGGTCGGGTATTTTGCAACCAGATCAGGACGCGTGCCATACAGCGGCTCGCGATGCAAAGGCACAGGATCAGGGAAATTCCAGACTACTGCGCGTGCCTTGGCGTTACCAAACGGATGCACGCCGTGCACCTGCATCGTCACACGCTGGATGCCGCCGGACAGATCGGTCTTCCAGTTCTTGCCCTCTGCCGCCTTCTTC
>NZ_JAUSME010000128.1 GCF_030645555.1 Herminiimonas sp. | reverse complement strand
CGAGCGTTTCAGCTTGACCAGGGCTTCCTGCTGAATGTGCCGCACCCGCTCACGCGTGACATGCATTTCTGTCGCCAGCTCTTCCAGCGTGGAAGGATCGTCATTATCGAGACCGAATCGACGCGTGATGACCAGGCGCTGTTTTTCCGGCAGCTTTTCCAGCCAGTCGTGCACCAGCACCGTCATTTCGTGATGCTCGGCCAGCGTATCGGGGTCATGCGCATGATCGCCCTGCAACAGATCCATCAAGCTCGCCTGCGGATCGCCATCGAGCGGCGCATCCAGCGAAGTTGCATGCTCGGACAAGGCCAGAATATCCTGCACATCTTCGACACTGCGATCGACCAGATGCGCGATGTCTTCCGCCGTTGCATCCTTACCGTCGTGATGTTGCGCTTCCAGATGAAACTTGGCACGCAGCGTCTGGTTCAGTTCGCGCACGACATGTACAGGCAGGCGCACGGTGCGCGCCTGATTCATGATGGCGCGCTCTATGCTCTGGCGTATCCACCAGGTGGCATAAGTCGAGAAACGAAAGCCGCGCTCCGGCTCGAACTTGTCGATCGCGCGCATCAAGCCCAGATTGCCTTCTTCTATCAAATCCAGCAAGACCACGCCGCGGTTGATGTAATGCTTGGCTATCGACACCACCAGGCGCAGATTATGTTCGATCATGGTCTGGCGCGCGGCAAAATCGCCCTGCTTGGCGAGCGTCGCAAAGTGCACTTCCTGCGGCACTGTCAGCAACGCACGCGCGCCTATCTGGTTCAGGTAATGCTGGGTCGCATCGGTGGAAAGTTCGGTCGCCAGGACTCTTTTCAGCTCATCAATACCAGCGACTTCAACCGGGGTTGCTCCCGCATCCAGTTCAGCAACCTCGTCATCCTCGTCGACGTCATCTTCTTTTTCTTCATCAACGACAGGTCGCAACGATAGCTCGGGGGACGCAGCCTCCGCGTTTTCTTCATCGTCTGCCTGGGCGTCCCGGTTACGAGTCATTAGCGGCTGGGCAAAAACTTGGAAGGATCGACCGGCTTGCCTTGCTGGCGAATTTCGAAATGCAGCTTAACTGCATCGGCATCCGAATCGCCCATATCGGCTATTTTCTGGCCCTTGCTGACGTTCTGGCCTTCTTTCACGTGGATCGCCTTGTTGTGTGCGTAAGCAGACAGCAAGGTACTCGTATGCTTGACGATGACCAGATTGCCGTAGCCACGTATGCCGCTGCCTGCATACATGACCTTGCCGGAACCCGCCGCCAGCACCTGCTGGCCGGATTTGCCGGCGATATCGATGCCTTTTTTGCCGTCATCGAAGGTGGCAATGAGCTTGCCTTCGGCCGGCCACATCCAGGAAACGGTTTCATCATCGGCCGCCGCAGCCGCAGAGGGCTCAACTGCCTTGTCGGTCGACGCCACTGCCTTGGGCGGCGCGCTGGCCGTACCCGCTGCACCGTCCGGCTTTTGCAATTCAGCCAGAGTGGCATCGGAGTACGGACGTTTTTCGCCGCGCGGACTGGTCTTGTTGCCGGCCGCCGGCGCAGCAAGGGTACGCACTTCGACGCCGGACGAGGTCGCCACTGCTCCGGTTTGCGCGCCAGCGCTGCGAGCTGGCGCAGCCTCAGGCGCTACGCGCAACACTTGATTGACCTTGATATCGTTCGGATTGGTGAGATTGTTCCAGGCCACGATATCGCGATAACTTTGTCCGAAATCCAGCGCGATGCGATACAGCGTATCGCCTTTTTTGACGGTATAAAAATTGCGGTCATCTACCGCATTTTTTGTGGATGTGTCCTTGCCACCGACCCCACGCTCACTGATAGGCGCAGAATGATGCGTGGTACCGCAGGCGGCGAGCGAGCCGACCAGCAATGCCAACAAGGTGAGTCGAATTTTTTTCATTCTCATTACGTTCAATTACTTCCAGCGATATTTGCGGCTAAGTTTGTTAAGGCTAAGTTACCGTACCTGGGCGGAGCGGGACAAAATGGCAATCCTCCAGCGTCGAACTTTTCCATTCATATTTGCTGACGCGCTCTATCAATTGCAGAACCTGATGACGGTCGCCAACCGGGGCCACCAGCCGTCCGCCTATCGTCAATTGCTCCAGCAAGGCTTGCGGGACTTCCAGTCCGGCGGCTGCCAAAATAATGCCATCAAACGGAGCTGCCTGCGGCAAGCCAAGCATACCATCTCCGTAATGCAAGCGGATATTTGCCACCCGCATCGGCCGCAAGTTGGACTTCGCCAGCTCATGCAGCCCTTTGATGCGCTCTATCGAATACACTTCCTTGGCCACCAGCGACAGGACGGCCGCCTGATAACCGCAGCCGGTACCGATTTCCAGCACACGATTGAGTACGCCGGCACTGTTATTGTTCCGCATCACCTCTATCATTCTCGCCACAATATACGGCTGCGAGATCGTCTGATGATAACCAATTGGCAATGATGCATCGATATAAGCCTGGCTAGCGAGTGCCGGCTCCATGAACAAGTGCCGCGGCACCGCTTCCATCGCCGCCAGCACCTTGCTGTCCGTTACACCCTGTTTGGCCACGCGCGCCGTCATGGCTTTGCGTATCGCATCCGACACCAGCGGAGACGCCGACCGTATGGCGGCAACTGGCGCTACCGTCTTGCGCGCCGGCTCGGGGGGGCGCAAGCCTGCCAGCGGCCGTTTGCCATGCTGGGATGCATTGAGCGTCGCGGTTTGCGGCGTGGCAGTCTTGCCTGAAGAGCCGCCACGGTTGATCTCGCTTCTTGCGCCATTGCGTGGCGCCTTTTCCGCAATGGATGAAAGCGAAAGCGGAAAGCGCTTGACCTTATCTGTCATGCAATACCTGCTTCAGGGTCTGCAGCTGCACATTATGTGTCAGGTCAATTTGCAAGGGTGTGATCGATACATGTCCCAATGCGGTGGCATGAAAATCCGTGCCCTCGCCCGCGTCCTTTTGTGCCCCACAGGGACCTATCCAGTAGATATCGCGTCCGTGCGGATCCTGCGCCTTGATCACTGCTTCGGACTGGTGGCGCTTGCCCAGGCGGGTGGCGACGGCTGGCTTGATTTGCTCATAAGGCAAATTCGGAATATTCACGTTGAGCAGAAAATTCCGCGACAGCGCATCAAACTGGCGCTCGACGATATCGCGCGCAACGCGTGCGGCAGCAGCGACTTCCGACCATCCCTTGTCAACCTGGGAAAAGGCAATCGCCGGAATGCCGAACAGATGCCCCTCGGTGGCAGCTGCCACCGTGCCGGAATACAGCGTGTCGTCGCCCATGTTTTGCCCCTGGTTGATACCGGAAACGATCAAGTCGGGCTTGCACTCCATGATGCCGGTCAGGGCAATATGCACGCAGTCGGATGGCGTACCGTTGATGAAATAGAATCCATTGGAGGCCTGGTAGACCGAAAGCGGCCGGTCCAGCGTCAGGGAATTGGAACTGCCGGAACGATTGCTGTCTGGTGCGACCACCACGATATCGGCGATAGGCGCCAGGGCATCGGCCAGCGCAATCAAGCCGGGTGCCAGATAGCCGTCATCGTTACTGATTAGAATTTTCATGGATGAATTTTACCTGAAGCGTTACGGCTTTTCGAACTGGCTTGCATGCGGCGCACGATAGTCAGGCGTACGCGCCACGACCTGCACCACCCTCACTCCACCTCAGCCGTCCCCGCTGCGGTGGATGCAAAAAACGTGCGCACCTCATCGAGTTCGCGGGTTCTCTTGAATGAGGGCAGGCTTTGCCAGATCCGCTTGCCGTAAGGCTTGGAAATCAGGCGCGGATCGCAGATCATCAACACCCCGCGATCAGTCTCATCGCGTATCAGGCGTCCGGCGCCCTGCTTCAGGTTGATGATGGCTGCCGGTAATTGATGGTGCATGAAACCGTTCATGCCCTTGCGTTCCAGCGCTTCGATGCGCGCCGCCAGTACCGGATCGTCCGGCGGCGAGAACGGCAATTTATCGATAATCACTAGCGATAAAGCATCGCCGCGCACGTCCACGCCTTCCCAGAAACTCTGGCTGCCGATCAGCACCGCATTGCCGGCCGCGCGAAAGCGATCCAGCAATTCAGTACGCCCCGCTTCGCCCTGCACCATCAAGGGGAACGGCAATTTGCGGCGTTCGAACTCTTCGCGCAGGCGCTCGGCGGCCCGGTTGACCGCACGTATCGTCGTGCACAGCAAAAACGCGCCGCCGCCTGCCGCTTCTATAACCGGCAACGCGGCGTCGATCACCGCATCGGTGTATTCGGGCGAATTCGGCTGCGGCAAGCCGGTCGGCACATACAGCAAACCCTGGCTGTCATAGTCGAACGGGCTCGGCCACGAATGCGCAGGCTCGTTCCACAAACCCATTTGCGCACTGTAATGATTGAAATCGTTTTTTACCGCCAGCGTCGCGGAAGTGAATATCCAGGTGCGCGGCACGCCTTCGCGCTGCTTGTTGAAGATAGGCGCAATCGACAATGGCGTCTGGTGCAGTTGCAGCGAAGATGAAAATGCCTCTACCCACAGCACGCTTTCCTGGCCGATGATCACATCGCCCTTGGGCTTGTTCCATGCATCGAGTCGCGTCGCGATTTCTATCGCGCGCGTACGGCACTGCTCTATCGTCTCGGCGCGTTCAGCCTGCTTTTGCAAGACTGCAATCATGCCGTCGAGTTGTTCCTTCAGGGTTTCCAGCGCCGGAAAGAATACGCTGGAAGGAGCGATCTGGTTGACCGCCAGCCGCACGATGTCTTGCGGGAAAGCCAAGCGCAGATCGCGCGCCGCGCGCTCCACCGGCGTCACCACGCCGGCCCAGTCGGCACCGTCGCGCGCATGCGACAAGCCTTCTGCCAGCACGTCGCGACACAGTTCCAGCACGTGCGAAGTTGAAATCGTATCGCCAAAAAACAGCGTCGCCGTCTCCGGCAATTGATGCGCTTCATCGAAGATGATCGTGTTGGCCGAGGGCAGCAGTTCCGCCACGCCGGTATCCTTCAGCGCCACGTCAGCGAAGAACAGGTGATGATTGACGACCACGACATCAGCCTGCTGCGCTTCCTTGCGCGCCTTCATCACAAAGCAATCCTGGTAATACTGGCACTCGGCACCCATGCAGGTGTCGCGCGTCGATGTCACCAGATTCCACACCAGCGCGGTTTCCGGGACTTTCGACAGTTCGGCCTTGTCACCGGAACTGGTGGTTTTCATGAAACGGGAAATTTCGCGCAAATAGCCGACGTCATCACGCGAGGTCAGGCGGCCGTTCTGCAGTGTGCGTTCCAGATGGAAATGGCAGACGTAATTGGCGCGCCCCTTGAGCAAGGCGACCGAAACCGGCGCCTTCAAGGCCTTGCGTACAGTCGGGATATCACGCAGGAACAGCTGGTCCTGCAAGTTCTTGGTGCCGGTCGAGATGATGACCTTGCCGCCCCACAGCAGGGAAGGCACCAGATAGGCAAACGTTTTGCCGGTGCCGGTGCCAGCTTCTGCAATCAGGGTATTTTGATTGACGATCGCATTGGCAATTGCCTTGGCCATCTCGGTTTGCGATTGCCGCGGACGAAAACCGCCGACCGCGTGACCCAGCGGACTATCAACACCAAACAGCTGATCGATTTCGGCGTCGTGGGTGGCAACTACAGGCAATGCGGAAGATTCAGCGGTCAAAATAAAGTCTGGGGGTATGCATTAAAAGGGGATATCTGCGCCGGCCTCGGCCGATGCGCAGCGCGGCCGGCAAAATACGGAAGCTGATTTTGTTATGCCGGAATATCCGGAACCAGCTGCATTTTGAGCAAGGTAATATTGTCTTTGAGCTGCAATTTACGCTTTTTCAAACGACGCAATTGTAACTCTTCATGCCGTCCGTCACGGATCAGCGTTTCGATCACGGCATCCAGATCGCGATGCTCGACTTCGAGCTCAACGATGCGATGGTGTATGTCCTGTGGAGAACTCTTGGTCATATGGTCATTCTTGGCTATGGATGCATTTTTCACAACTACGTCAGAGCCCGCTCCCGCATAGCACCGTAGCAAAATATCTACAAAAACTGATGATTCAGCATGGAAAGGAAGCACTATGCATCGTATCGCTTCAAATTTCCCGAATTTATGTCATAAATGCAATATTCAATTCAATTGTAAAAAACTCTTACAATTTTAAAAGCCCGCATTTGACTGTGTGCAGACGCGTGCATGCAATAATCAAACGCAACAAATCCACCCGCATAGTTTAATCCACGCAGACGTATGAGCCAATACAAGATAGAAGCAGGGACCGGCCAGCATATAGGCGATCGCTCAGAACAACAGGATAGAACCGCATTATTTGCTGCTCCTAAAGCACCAGGTTATATGCTGGCAGTCATCGCTGACGGCATGGGCGGCTTGTCCGGCGGCGCGCTGGCAGCGGAACAGGTCATCAGTACTGCGCAACAGGTTTTTGAACGGTTTTCTCCGCTTACCGATGATCCGGAAGCCATACTGCACACAATAGCGCGCGAAGCCGATACCGTCATCAAGCTGTCTGCCATTTCATCCGACAAGAAGCCGCACAGTACCGTCGTGCTATTGATGATCACGCCGCAGAATACGGCGCTCTGGACGCATGTAGGCGATTCACGCCTGTACTATTTCGAGGGACCCAACTGCGTCAAGCGCACCATAGATCATTCCTATCTTGAGCAATTGAAGGCTGAAAACAAGCTGGATGAAAAAAGCGCGAAAGATCCCCTGCTAGCCAACCTGCTGGTCAATGTACTCGGCAGCAGCAATGATTTTACGCTGAGCATCAACCGCCGCGAAGGCTTGCGGGCGGGTGATTCCTTCCTGCTTTGCACCGATGGCCTGTGGCAGTATTTCAGCGATGCAGAACTGGGAGCGGCCATTGCGATGAATTCAACCCGCAAGGCATGCGAAATGCTGATCACCAAGGCACGCCAGCGGGCCGCCGGCAGCAAGGCAGACAATTGCACGCTAGCCATAGTCAAGCTCGTCAAGCCGGCCAAGGAAGTCAAGGATTACACCGTCAAGAAAATGCGCCGTGCAGTGTGAGCGTCAGAAACAAAGTGCTGCACTTGTATTCAATATAACCAATTAATTTTTTTGCGGAAACTCTTTCCCATCGACCCGGTCTGAACAGGCAGTGGAAGCATGTATGGTCCTTCAGATGTTCAAACACCCGACCAAAAGAAGGCCTGCACGGCAGCCAGGATAGAGGCCTTCTTCACACGCGTACCGTACGGCGATCATTTAAAGAGTCCATGCATTGAAAAACCCGCTTAGTTCCCCCTTCAATTTCGACAGCCTGCGTATCCGCTTGCTGGTGCTGGTATTGCTGGCCATCGTGCCGCCTGTCATCCTGACCGTCTATGGCGCATGGAAGGAAAGGCAGCAAGCGATACACATTGCTGAAGACAACCTGCAGCAACTGACGCAACTGGCCGCCACCAGCGAGGCGCGCTCGATTGAAGGCGCGCGACAGCTCTTGAGCGTACTGTCTACCCTGCCGGAACTGCGCGGCGACAGCAAAACCTGCAGTCAGCTGCTGGCCAGCATCCTTAAAAAAAATGCGGGTTACGTCAACTTTGGCTTGATTCAATTGAATGGCAACGTCAGCTGCAGCGCACAGCCGGTCGCGGAAAAAATCAATCTGGCTAATCGCCCCCATTTCAAACGCACCGTGCAGGAACGTACATTTGCGGCCGGCGACTATGTATTCGGCAGCGCCATACGTAAACACGCGATCAATCTGACCTACCCTGTGTTCGACAATAACGGGGAGGTACAAGCTGTCATTTTTGCTGCACTGGATTTGAGTTACCTCGATCGCTTTATCAGCGACATCGCGCTGCCTGCAGGAGCGGTGCTGATTACTGCAGACAGCAACGGCACCATCATCGCCAGACGGCCGGACACTGAAAAATGGGTAGGAACGCGCGCCGCGCCATCGCTGTTTGATGTGATGATCAAGGTCGGCTTCGGCACCTCCGAAGTAACCGATGCCGATGGCATGACGCGCCTGCATGCATTTGCACCGGTTGGCACCAGTGATATCTCCAACTTCAAGGTCAGCATCGGCATTCCGATCAAGGACATCGTCGCACCGGCCAACCATTTGCAAATGATGGAGCTGACAACGCTGGCAATCATCGCCTTGCTGGCATTGCTGGCCGCCTGGTTTGTCGGCGATGTCATCATCCTGCGCCGCGTCAAGGCACTGCTGAGAACCGCCAATCAAATCGCCGCCGGCAATCTGCAGGCGCGCACCGGGGTCAAATACGGCAAGGAAGAAATCAGCCAGCTGGCCCTGGCATTCGACAGCATGGTGATCTCGCTGCAGCAGCATGAAGCCGAGCGCGAACTGTCGAAGGCAGTGTTATTCACGGAAAAAGAACGTGCGCAGGTAACGCTGGAATCGATTGCCGATGCAGTCATCACGACCGACAAGCTGGGCAATATCGAGTACATGAATCCAGTCGCCGAAAAACTGACCGGCTGGACCACGGCAGAAGCCGCCGGCCTGCCATCGACCCGGGTTTTCAAAATCATCAACAGCGCTACGCGCGAACCGGTGTTGAATCCGGTCGAGATGGTGCTGGAGAAGCAGCACAATGTCGCGCTGATCAAGGATACCGTGCTGCTCAGCCGCGACGGCATCGAGTACGCAGTGGAAGACTCGGCGGCGCCGATACGCAATCGCGAAGGCAGCATCACTGGCGTCGTCCTGGTTTTCCATGATGTCAGCGATGCGCGCCAACTCGCCATACAACTGTCGCATCAAGCGGCACACGACCCCTTGACGGGTCTGTTCAATCGCCGCGAATTCGAACGGCGACTGGAGCTGGCGATCGATATGCTGGCGCGCCAACCCAGACAGCATGCACTGCTCTATCTCGATCTGGATCAATTCAAGATCGTCAACGATACTTGCGGTCATAGTGCCGGCGACGAATTGCTGCGTCAGATTACCGCGCTGTTGCAACCGCTGGTACGCGACAGCGATACGCTGGCACGCCTGGGCGGCGATGAGTTTGGTGCATTCCTGGAAAACTGTTCACCCGAGTCTGCAATGCGCATTGCGGAGAAACTGCGTCAAACGATATGCGATTTTCATTTTGTCTGGCAGGACAAGATATTCGCCATCGGCGTCAGCATAGGCCTGGTCAACTTCAACAGCAATGCACTGTCCTTGCCGGACCTGCTCAGCGCTGCAGATACTGCCTGCTATATCGCAAAAGATACCGGTCGCAATCGCGTGCATATATATCGTGCGGAAGATCAGCAGCTTGCCGCGCGAGTGGGCGACATCAAATGGAACGAGCGCATACAACAGGCATTCGAGCACGACCAGTTCCGTCTGTTCTCGCGAAAAATCATCCCGCTTGGCACTGACAAGGCAGCGCATCAATTTGATGAGTTGTGCCTGTACATGGGTGATGAATCCGGCAAACTGATCCCCACCTCAGCCTTCATCCCGGCGGCAGAGCGCTATCATTTCATGCCTACCATCGATCGCTGGACGATACGCACGGCCTTTGCGCAACATGCTGCCGGGCTGAAAAAATCCAGCGGAACAGAGACAGCGGTTCTTTTAATCAGGATTTCAGGAAATTCACTCGATGACGAGCATTTCATCGCGTTTATACGTGAGCAATTCCTGCACTTTTCCCTGCCTTACCAGGCGATTTGTTTTGCGATTGCAGAGACCACGGCGATCACCAATCTGACACAGTCGCTGCATTTCATCGCTGCGCTCAAACCGCTGGGCTGCAGCTTCGCACTGGATGATTTTGGCAGCGGCATGTCGTCGTTTGCCTACCTCCAGCATCTGGATGTCGATTTCGTGAAAATTGACGGCGGCTATGTAAAAGATATGGCGAGCGACCCGGTGGCGTGCGCCAAGGTAGTAGCCATCCAGCACATCAGCAGCGTGATGGGAATTGAAACGATTGCACAGCATGTCGACGCAGAAGTAGCCTTGAACAAACTGCAAGAAATCGGCATCGGCTATGCCGTCGGCACGGCGATCAGCAGCGAAATGCCATTTTATCCGGCGCCTGAACGGGCCTGAAAAACTATAGAACTGCGATGCGGCGCCAGTATTTATGGCGCGCAATCAAATGCATGCGAGGGGTATGGCGCTGTAGCGTAACGCCATGACTGATGCAGCGCGACATATGCGAAGAGATCGTCAGCTTGATCCCGAGGCATGTCGGGCACGACTGCGGCAGGCAGAATCGGCACTGCAGTGACTATGGCAGTCGTGGCGATCAGCGTAAACACAATAATCGCGCAGCTCACCAGCACAAGGCGTATAAAGCCCGATTTATTTTCACTATCCATCCCCATCCCCTGCCACCCACGATTCCTGTCGTTTGCTCATCAATTGTAGTGAGGCGTGGAAATCGTATCGTCAGGATGGGACCGGGTTCTGTACGCTTGCGCACTTATCGCTGCATGTTTTCAGATTGCCGAGGGCAAAAAAATGCCTTGCTATGAAGCAAGGCATTGCATGATGCAAAATGCAGCCGCGGCAACTACAGTTGCGGACTCAATTTCTCCACCTTGGAATGCAGTTTGTTCAGGGCAGCGATATACGCTTTTGCAGATGCAACAACGATATCCAGATCGGCACCGACACCGTTGACTATGCGTCCCGCCTTCGACAGGCGCATCGTCACTTCACCTTGCGATTCGGTGCCGGTCGTGATGGCATTGACCGAAAACAGCAGCAATTCTGCACCGCTCTCCACCTTCGATTCAATCGCATTGACGATTGCATCAACCGGGCCATTGCCCTCGCCCTGGCAGCTTACTTCCTTGCCGTCTATCGAGAATACGACAGTGGCTGCCGGCTTGATGCCGGTTGCGGAATGCTGCGACAGCGAGATGAAATTGTAGTATTCCTTTTCATGCGATTGCTGCTCGTCTGTAACCAGAGCCATGATGTCTTCATCGAAAATTTCCGACTTGCGATCGGCCAGTTCCTTGAAGCGCACAAAAGCCGCATCCATCTCGGCGCCCGAATCCAGCGTGATGCCGAGCTCTTCCAGGCGCTGCTTGAACGCATTGCGTCCGGATAATTTTCCCAGCACTATCCTGTTCGTGGTCCAGCCCACATCTTCGGCGCGCATGATTTCATAGGTGTCGCGTGCCTTCAACACGCCATCCTGATGGATCCCTGAGGCGTGCGCAAATGCATTCGCACCGACCACCGCCTTGTTCGGTTGCACCGCAAAACCGGTGATTTGCGAAACCAGTTTCGACGTCGGCACGATCTGCGATGCATCCACGCCGATTTGAAGATCAAAGTAATCCTTGCGGGTACGCACTGCCATGACGATTTCTTCCAGCGCAGTGTTGCCGGCGCGCTCGCCCAGGCCATTGATCGTGCATTCGACCTGACGTGCGCCGCCTATCATCACGCCAGCCAGCGAATTGGCCACCGCCATGCCGAGATCGTTATGGCAATGCACTGACCACACGGCCTTGTCTGCATTCGGGATGCGTTCGCGCAGTGCCTTCAGCATGTTGCCGTACAACTCGGGCACTGCGTAACCTACCGTGTCGGCAAAATTGATGGTGGTCGCGCCTTCCTTGATGACGCCTTCAATCACGCGGCACAGGAAATCCATATCGGAACGGCTGCCATCTTCCGGGCTGAATTCAATATCGTCGGTGAACTTGCGGGCATAGCGCACCGCCAGTTTGGCTTGCTCGAAGACCTGATCCGGCGTCATGCGCAACTTCTTTTCCATATGCAGGGGCGACGTTGCGATAAAGGTATGAATGCGCTTGCGCTCTGCAGGAGCCAGAGCTTCTGCAGCACGCGCGATGTCCTTGTCATTTGCACGCGACAGCGAGCATATGGTGGCATCCTTGATGATGCCGGAAATTGCATGTATCGATTCGAAATCACCTTGCGAGGCAGCCGCAAAACCGGCTTCGATGATGTCCACCTTCAAACGCTCAAGCTGTCTGGCGATACGGATTTTTTCATCTTTCGTCATCGATGCGCCAGGCGACTGTTCGCCGTCACGCAGGGTCGTATCGAAAATGATGAGTTTGTTGGATGCATTGACAGACATGTTTGATTCCTTGGAAGTGCTAAGTGTAAATCGTGTTAATTCTGTGTTTCAGGCTCGCCTATCATTGCCCGCGTTTATCGCTGCAGCAATCAATGCTCGTCAGGCGACTCGATTTCAGTCTGCACTATGCTCACCGGCTTGCCTTTGGCCATACGCCAGAAATAGATTGCGTAGCCCGACAAGCCATACAGCACAAACAGACCGAACAACACTTTAGGCGGATCGCCGGCGATCGCGACAAATGCCAGCACGATCAGGAAGACGGCGATGAAAGGCACCGACTTGCGATAGTTGATGTCCTTGAAGCTGTAAAAAGGAACATTGGTCACCATCGTCAGACCGGCGTACAGGGTGATCGCCCATGCAGCCCAGCTCAACTCCGGACCGGCAAAACCAAGATCCTGCATCAGCCAGATGAAACCGGCGACCAGGGCAGCCGCAGCGGGGCTGGGCAAACCCTGGAAGTAACGTTTATCCACCACGGCGATATTGGTATTGAAGCGCGCCAGCCGCAATGCACCGCCGGCGCAATATACAAACGCAGCCAGCCAGCCGAGCTTGCCCAATCCCTGCAGTGCCCAGATATAGGCAACCAGCGCTGGCGCCGCACCAAACGACACCATGTCGGCCAGGCTGTCATACTGCGCGCCGAATTCACTTTGCGTATTGGTCAGGCGCGCCACACGACCGTCTATTGCATCCAGCAACATCGCGGCAAAGATCGCAATCGCTGCATGGTCGAACTTTTGCCCCATGGCCATCACGATGGCATAAAAGCCGCAAAACAATCCTGCCGTGGTAAATGCATTCGGCAACAAATAAATCCCGCGCCTGCGGCCCTTCGGAGCCGGCGCCATCATCTCATCCTCATGCTGCTGCGCTTGCGTTGCGCGCGCGAGCTTGCCTGGAAGGCGCGCCCGGGAAAAGGAAGGGGTGGTGTTTTTCGCTTTTCGGCGATTGAAACTAGACATGCGTATCCCGTTTTTAAATACCGGTTTTTTGATGGAAAATCAGGAGGTCATAGTGTAGCAGACCGGCCATGCCAGCGGCAGCCGGCAAGCAAAAGCGCAGCACAAATGCAGGATAGGTGGAATGTGTGCCTAGGCTCCATATGGGCAACCCGGCGTGCCGCAGGCAGGCGGATTTCCCTGGCCAGGCGGACGCTGGCACAGCCGGGAACAGTAAGTTGCAGCCGTATTGAAGCTTGCCTGCTTCAATACGGCATCAGACTCAGCGGAATCTGACTTTGCCCACCGCGCGCATGCTCAAGGTCGTTTCACCCGGCTCAAAACTGGGCTCTTCAACCGGTGCGGCATCGGCCGACATCGCGGCACGCATCATTTTTGGCGATGCCGCTTCTTGCGCATAATTTCCCGAGCCCTCAAAGTCTATCGTGTCGAGCACGGCATCGGCCGGATTGCGTCCCATTGCATGCGCAATCGATGCGATGCGTTCTGTCAGGTTCCTGTATGTGTCCGCTATGCGTAGCGCATCCAGCTTTTTGGCTGTTGCATCGGCCAAACCGAATTGCAGAGCACTCAGCGCCAGTACGCTTTGCGCTGCGGCGACTGTTTTCGGCAAGCCGGCAAGGTTGGATGTCTTCACTTCCAGATATTGCCCTACTCGCCAGCTGCTCGGCTGACGCGCCTTGTTCGCTGGACGCTGCTGCTCTTCCGGGTAAACGGGATAAGTGTAGTAGCCACGCGTAGTCAAAATGGCTTGTGCATCTGCCTTTCTGACGATGTCCATCCCCTGCTTCATTTTTTGATTTACGCGCGATGCCGCGACGGCTTTATCCTTGTCCTGCTCTTCGACCATCAAGGTCAGCACGGCTTGATCGTTGGCTTGCCTGACTTCGCCAAAGGCAGGGACGATGACCAGGGTGCCGCTGCTTGGGATCTGCGCTTGCGCAAATGCGGAGGCACTGACAACAAGACAAGTCAGGGTTATGAAGGCGGATTTTATGCGTGACATCGTGGTTCTCCAGAAAAAAGGGGGCATGCGCAGATTATCGTCATGACTAGTGACTTTGTTGTGACTTGCTTGTGAGCCGATTAGTTCTTGCTTTCCGGTAATGTGTGCCGCATTTCATGCAAGTAAATGTAAACGAAAAAAGCCGCACTTTCGTGCGGCTTTTCGACCGAGCGCGGCATGCGCTTGCAAGCGCATGCCGTATGATGCCCGGCGTCAGTTCAACAAACCTTAGTTCTTGGTTTGATCGACCAGCTTGTTCTTGGCAATCCAAGGCACGGGAGGGCGAAAAAAAAGCTACGCCTGCGCGTAGCTTTTCGACCGAGCGCGACATGT